>NZ_JALMUW010000099.1:0-2159 GCF_023846195.1 Spiroplasma endosymbiont of Lariophagus distinguendus | reverse complement strand
TAAGATTTTAATAAGGTGCTGGTTCTATGATTTGCTCAGCAATTTCTGTGGTTGATTCTCCAAAATCAGTAAATGTGGAATGGCAATATTTTTATAAATGTAAATCTTTTCTGCAAAATAGTCAATTTCCAAAAATAAATAACCCACTAGTTAAAATTAATTCAACAGGAATTTGTCAAACCAAACTTATAGAATTAAAATTTTGAATTTGATTAGAAAGCAAACTTCTAGAACTAGAAAAAGATAATTTTTTTAAAAAAGATACAATAGTTAAATATTTAAAATATTTAAGATTTTCTAAATTTTGACTTATTGATGAGATAAAATCAGATAATATGTAAAAAAGAACAAATATGACTAATATTCCACTAATTAAAGAGATAGATAAAGATTGGTTATTGCAAAAATAACAACTAATAATTCAAGTAATAGATGAAAATAAAAATGAAACAAATATAAGTGATAAAAAATATAAAGAAATTTCTAAAGTCATTTGACTATTAAAATTTTCATAAATGCTAGAAAATAATATTAATTGTGTTAATAAAACTGAAATATTTAAAATTAAAATTGATGATAAAATGACAAAAAATTTAGAATTTAAAGTTGTTTGTCTTGACATAGGTGTTGTTAATCAAGTACTAAAATAACCTTTGTTTATTTCTTTTAATAAAAGTTTATTTACTAAAATAAAACCAAAAATAAATAGTAATATAAATGAAGGAATAAAAAACAAAATTGTATAAACTTCTGATTCTCCTGGTTCAAGTATCACAGTCATAATACTAAAAAAAAATAGTAGTATAAAAAATATTATTGTTTCCGTTTTTACAATTTTAAATTGCGATTTTATAAAACTAAAATTAATCATTAAATTCTATCTCCTTTTCATAATATTTTATAAAATATTTTTCTAAATCAAATGGTAATTCTTTAAAATAATCAATTTTATAAACTGAAATTTCTTTTAAAAAACTATCAACTTCAGTATTTGAAATAAAAACAGTTAAAATTTTGGTTTTATTATTTTTATTTATAATATTTCAATTTTTAGAAGAGATAAAATTATTATAATCATCATTTTTTGAAAATTTTATTTCATAATTTTTTTCAGAATTATTTTTGATGTCATTAATTTCTATTTCTGAAACTATTCTTCCATTTTTTATAATTCCAACTTTATCACAATTATTTTCAATCTCACCAAAAATATGTGAACTCATAAATATTGTCTTATTTTCTTTTTTAAAATTGTCAACTAATTTATCAAACTTTTTTTGCATTAAAGGATCTAATCCACTTGTAGGTTCATCTAAAATTAAAATTTCAGGTTTATGCATAAATGCAGAAATAATAGCTATTTTTTGTTTCATACCTTTTGACATTTTTTTAATTTTTGTTTTTGGATTAAAATCAAAATATTCAATTAGTTTTTTTGTGTAATTTCAATCAACATTATTACGAATATCAGCAATTGTTTTTAAATAATTAATACCACTCATATATTCAGGTAATATAACTTCACCAGATAAATATCCTATTTTTGCCATAATTTCTTTTGAATTTTTTCAAATATCATAACCTAAAATAGTTCCGTTGCCTTCATCAGATTTGATAAAACCAACCATTTGTCTTATTAAAGTAGTTTTTCCGGCACCATTAGGTCCTATGAAACCATAAACAATCCCTTTATTTATTTTAATATTAATATTAAAACAGCCAACATTAGATTCATATTTTTTAGTAATATTTTTTAAATCTATAATATTCATGTTTGAACTCTCTCTTTTAATTTTTTTAGGTTTTTTTCTCTATATTTACTATATTTAAATTTTATCAGATTTTTGGATGGAATTTCAACTTAACCACTTGCTACTTAGCCCTTTTTAAAAAAACTATAAAAACAGTCAAATTTGAGTGTTTTTATTTATAAAATGAAAAATTTTAATATCATTGCTTTTGGTTAGTGCTTATTTATTTTTTAAGGAATTCTATAACTATATCATAATTATAATTAATTATCAAAAACAAATATCTACCAAAAAATAGTCCTAAAAAGGGCTAAGTGCCCCATTCCAAATCGAAGAACAAATTTTGGCGAATTAATTCAAATGGATGCCAGTAATCATCATTGATTTGGCAATGATCAACCAAAAGCA
>NZ_JALMUW010000098.1:0-2224 GCF_023846195.1 Spiroplasma endosymbiont of Lariophagus distinguendus | reverse complement strand
CTGTCAATTTCAAAAATTGATTTTCAAGCATTTTTGAAAGTTGAGTTACAGAAACTTCATTTGGTGTTAGTTTTTTAATTTTTATGGGGTGTCTATTTTATTATTTTTATATAAATTTTGAAAAATGAAATCCCAAAAATTCAAAGCTAAAAAATGAAGCAAAATCTCAAGTAAAAGAATTTAAAAAATTAGGTTCTAACAATTTAATAAATCTAAATAAAAAAGTTGGTTTAGTTAAATCAAAACTAAATCAACACACTTTATTGATTGGTGCTACTGGTTCAGGAAAAACTACAACAGCATTATCAATAATCAATCAACTTGTATATAAGTTAAACCAAACTGTGATCATAATTGGTGGAAAAGGTGACAGTGATTTAATCAGCAAAGTTAAAACTATTAATAATAATGCTTTTATTTGAACAATAAATGGGGATAATCAATATAATCCCTTTGCTTCAAAAAGTCATATTGTTTTGGCAGATAAAATTATGAGTTTATTTGATTTCACTGAACTACACTATCAAGCAATTGCACATAGTTATTTATTAATTCTTTTAGAAGCTTTGGTAAATAACAAAATTGAAATGACTTTATCAAACATTATTAAATATTTTTCAAAAGAAAATTTAATAAGTTTAATTGATAGTAATGATAAAAATTATGATTATTTAACCACATTTAAAAATGATGATATTCAAGGTCTAGAAAACAGATTAAATGTCTATAATGAACAATTAAATCAAAGTATTGGTTTAAAAAATGATTTTTCTTTAATAGTTAAAAATCATAAAGTTATTTTATTTTCTTTGAATTCATTAGACTATCCCCAATTAGCTAGCAACATTGGTAAATTACTTATTCAAGATTTAAAAGAGTTTGCTTCTATAAAACCACGAGAACAACAAATTAATATTATCCTTGACGAATTTAATGTTTTTGCAAGTGATAGTATTATCAATTTAATTAATAAAACTAGAAGTTTTAACTATCAATGTTTTTTATGTTTTCAAACAATTAATGATTTAAAAACAGACAATAAAGATTTAACAGACACTATTTTTGGAAATACAGCTAACATTATTGCACATAATGTCAAAGACCCAAATAGTGCTGAATACCTTGCCAAAGTTTTTGGAACTAAAACTTCTCAAAAAATTACTAAACAATATGATACCAAAAATAAGAAAAGTTCAAAAGGGTCTATTCGCGAAGTTGAAGAATATATTGTTCATCCAAATGATTTAAAAAAATTAAAAGTTGGACAAGCATACTGCAAGATAATTTTAGAAAATTCAATCAATTTTATTGACAAAATTATCATCGAAAAATACTAAGAAAATACCAAGAATGCTCTTGGTAATGTAAATGAAATTTTCCCCCAACCTATAAAGCAATTTCATTACTTTACCACAGATTATCTCGCTCCCCCAACGTAAACTTATGAGTGACCGAGGTAATCTGTTTAGGTTGGGGGAGAAATAACTTTTTCTTTCTTTTGAAAAAGAAAGAAAAAGTCCGCGCGAAAGCGCTTCCCAAAAAGAAAGAAAACCTTTAAAAAAGGTTATCACATTAGCAATTAAGGAGTTGAAACAAAATGGAACAATTAAAAATATTAGAAATCATCAACCGATGAGGATATCTAAATACCTATCAAATTTCTTTATTATTAAATAAAGAAATTAACGCTGTTGATTGATTAATTAGAGCTTTAATAGACAAAAAATTAATTCGAGTAGATAAATTAACTAGAAAAAACATCTACATGCTTTCAAGTTTAGGAAACCGAAAACTTGGCAAAAAAAGTAAAAGTATAAGAATTAACTATAACGAATTACAACATCAAGATTTACTAATCAAATGACTAGCACAACAATTCATATCAAACAGAAAAAGAACTAAAAGCAGAAAGCTATCGTGAAAAAGGATATCCTGACTTATTAGTTCACTATGAAAATAAAATCATGATTATTGAATTTGAACGAAGTAGAAAAACCAAACAACGAATGAGACAAAAGTTTGATGGATTACGACATTACTGTAAAAATGGATATGATGTTTTGTTCTTAGTTCCAAATGAAAGCATGAAAAAGTTCGTTGATGAGCAAATCAAAATCTATAACTGAAAACTCGCAACTTTCAAAACCCAAATATTTAATTTTGGTTAAAACTTAACTAATTGTAAAATACACAAAATTTGATAACATGTAGTTGTTATCCGATA
>NZ_JALMUW010000097.1:0-2304 GCF_023846195.1 Spiroplasma endosymbiont of Lariophagus distinguendus | reverse complement strand
CACCCTTTGGTGCAATTATTTAAAAATAGAAAATAAAACAGGGTTTGTGGTTGTGTATTTCTATGCAAAATTAATCTCAATTTTATACAACAACAATTCTATTAATATTTTTAAATAACTCTTTTATCCTGATATAGAAGCATTTACATAAAGTACTCACCATTTGACTTCTACGACAGCGTATTTAGTTTACAAACTCCAAAATAAAAGAAAAAAACGACATCTAAGTTCAAAATACTAGAATGTCGTTTGCAAATTATTATAATAAAATATATAATTTAAATGCAGGTTGAGCTATTCCATTGGTGAACCTGTCAGCAGTTAGGATATTAGAGTATCGCTAACTGCATTTTTTATTGTTTTTATTTATGAAGTTGTTTTTATTATATGCTTTTTTCATTCAAAAGCAAGTTAATAATTATTTTACATAATCAAAAAATACTTTATTTACTTATTAAAAGTGTTATAATTATAATAGATAAGAAATTATTTCCTAATTTTGGATAAATATCCATATGTTCATAAAAACTATTATTATCAATCCAAAATTTCCTTTTCAATTTATGATGTACATAAAGAAGGTGTATTAAAATGAAAAAACTATTATCATTGCTTACAGTAAGCGTTTTAATTGGAACTAGTGGTATAAATTTAGTTAATACTAAATTATTTACAAATAATGCTTCCAGTTTTAAAAATAGATTAACTACACAACAAAATAATAATCAAACCATGACAAGATATGATAGTTTAAATCTTGTCAATGAAAAAAGTTTAAATAATGCAATAAACAGTACAATAAAAAATATAAATAAAAAATGTAAAAATGATATTAACTGAACTGTTAATGGAAAAAATTATAATTATAAAAATGAATTATTGAAGGTTTTTAGTAATAAAGAAAATTTATTAACAACAAATAATCAATATGAGCAGTTTTTAAGTCAAAATAATAATTATCAAAAAAATAACTTAGGATTATCATTTCCTATGAATTATGATGGTGTATACTTTCCTTGATGAGGGTTTGGTGATTATTTTTATTGATATATGTCATCCGATACTGTTAAAAAAATTCAACAATATTTAGCATATGGACAAGCAGCATTTGTGCTTGCTGTTAACTCCATATTATTAGCTAGTGGTGTTGGAGGTCCACTGATTACATTAGTTGATGCGTGTTTGTTTACATTCACTGCTAGCTGATATATGGATAATGTTCCTTCATTTGATAATGGTAATGGAGTATATCTTGGAATATCAATATTACCTGCTCCAACAATCTTTGAAGTAGGTAGTCAAGATAAGTATATTTCTAAAGTAAATTCTTTTGAAGTTGATTATAGATTTTTAGCAGCAGATTATATTACTACATGCATAGATGAACAAGGAATTAATTATTTATTAAATTATTATAATAAAAATAATAATGATAATTTTGCAGATAATGTTATAAGTCCATATTTAAAACAATTAATACCAGTTGATCATACTGGAGCAGGTGGTTCTATTACTAATCAAGATTATACAGATTGATCTCATTCTTTTATTCAAAATGATCCATTTTGAACAAATAATGTATATCACTCTCATTTAAAAGATTTTATCTTTTATAATCCAAATTTTAGATCTATTGATATAAGAACTAAAAGAGGATATAACACAACAGTTATGGAAGATCCATATGATCCAATTCATCATCATTATGATGATACTTGAGAAATTTGAAAAAATTCTTAAGTTAATTTCTACAATTTTCAAAATTTCTTCTTAAATTAATAAAAAAGATGATTATTTTTGGTAATCATCTTTTTTATTAATACTTACAATATATTACATTTTTTATTTTTTTTATCACTTGTTTCTGATTTAGTAATTTTATTTTTTATATTTAACTTTTCATATTCTTCATTAACTTTTTGAAAATTTTGTTCATTTGCTATTTTAATTTGTTCATTTTTATCATTGTTAAAACCAGCCTGACTGGCATTAACAACAACTTGTCCAGCAGCATACATAGTGTTTCCTCCTAAATAACATTAATATAATGTTTAGTAATATTTTAAATCTTTAAAATTAAACTACAAGTAAAATATCGTTTATTTACTTTTTTCATTCAAAAGCAAGTTAATTACATTTATAAACTCAATTAGTTCATAATAAAGTTCTTTAGCTAAACTTTGTTTTGAAAAATTATTCATTTTATTTCAATTATCATTAGTTACTTTATTTATAGGAGAAACTTTAGATATAGTATTACGATATATATTTACTTTTTGAACAAAATTTAAATATTTATCAACT
>NZ_JALMUW010000096.1:0-2364 GCF_023846195.1 Spiroplasma endosymbiont of Lariophagus distinguendus | reverse complement strand
GTAACTTTGTAAAACAAAGAAACACAAATTATTAAAAAGCCTCAATTAAAACTTACCTTTCTCTATAACCCTACTAGGTAAGTATTTTGATTATACTTTATCATTGTTGATTTGTATAGCAATTTTAGTGTTTTTTTAAAATTTTAATATTTTTTTATATTTAAAAGAGTCAGATTTAAAATCTGACTCTTTTAAGGAATTATCTATCTATCTATTTGTTTTTAGGATTTTCTTTAGCATTAGCTCATAATGCTGCTGCTTTTCCAAAAGCCTCAGTGTGTTTTAATTCTGGGTGTTCTGCTTTAACTTTTGGCAATGTAGCTTTCATAAAAATATTAAAAACAGTAGGTTTTTTTGCTGCCATATTTTCCTTCTCCTTTCACTTTTCTTATATTATTATTATAATATATTTTAATTATTAGTGTGTTAATAAACTATAAGAGTATATTTTTAAAAATATTAAGTTTTTATTTTTTAAAAACATAATTATTAATAATATATCCAACTCCATGTTCATCATTATTTGGAGCAATAGTTTTACCATATGGTTTTAAAGCAATATTAGCATTTTCCATTACTATTGGATGACCAGATACTTCAAACATTGGTAAATCATTAAATCCATCACCAATCGTTAATGCATCTTTAGTGTCAATATTTAAATGATTACATAATCATTGTAGTGCTGAACCTTTATTAATGTTTTTATTACCAATTGAAAAAACATTTGTATGATATTGAACAATTGTTAAATCCGGAAAGTTAGTTTCAAAATTATTAATGAATTTTGTAATTTCATTAGCCTTTCAATATTTTTCTAAAATAACCATTACTTTTGAAATTGGCATTTTAATATCAGTACTATTAGTTAACTTAATAATTTTAATTTGCAGATTTTCAACTCATGTACTTCAACTATTAGCCGCATGGTTAACATACAAAGTATCAATACTATTAAAATGTAAAATCATTTGTTTATTATATTTGGTTAATCATTCATAAAGTTTAATTGTTGTTTCTGAATTTAATTGTTGTAAATAAATTCATTTTTGTTTAGTATATGATCAAATTTCAGCGCCATCATTACCAATAATATAACCATCATATTTTTCAGCATTAATCATTTTACCAACACGAATAGCATTTTCACCATATCTACCTGTATTAATTACAACTTTAATATTATTTTTTTGAGCTTTTAAACAAGCATTAAGATTAATTTCACTTAAGGCACTGCCACTATCAAATAAAGTACCATCTACATCAGTAAAAATTATTTTTACCATCAATCATTTCCTGCTTTCTTTTTTCTATTATTTTATTAATATTATAAAGATAAAATAATAAAATACTATATATTTCCATAGAATAAAATTTCTTAAATTAAAATAAAATATTATATTTTAAATATAATATTTTATTTTAATTTTTATATAATAAAAATTTCAAAAAAGAAAAAACCTTTAATGAAAAACATAAAGGTTAATAAAATAATGTATGGTGCGGAACAAGGGACTTGAACCCTCATGCCTTTCGGCGCCAGAGCCTAAATCTGGTGCGTCTGCCAGTTTCGCCAATTCCGCATTTTTGGTGTCCCGTATAGGCCTCGAACCTACAACCCTCAGATTAAGAGTCTGATGCTCTGCCAATTGAGCTAACGAGACATCTAGGGGAATAAAAAACAAGTAATTTAATACTTGCAGTCTAAATATTAATTAATGGTGACTCGTACGGGGATCGAACCCGTAATGTAGGAATGAAAATCCTATGTGTTTACCAATTCACCAACGAGCCGTAGAAAACAAGAGCTTAGAATAATGGCGCCCAGTATAGGATTTGAACCTATGACACTTCGATTAACAGTCGAATGCTCTGCCGCTGAGCTAACCGGGCATTTACTAAACCTTAATTATTATATTGAAGAAAAGTATAATTTGCAATAACTAATAAAGTTTTTTTTATTTTTTTCTTGATTACGGCAATGTATATGATTTATTAATCATTTTTTTAAATTAAATATAATAATAATTTAAGTATTATTTGTAATAATGAATACTATTAATGGTAAAAGTAATTAGAAAGAAGTAAACATAGAAATCATGTAGAATTACATTATTAATATAAAGGGGTTTTAATTTATGAAGTTATTATTAGCAACATTAAGTTTTTTAACATTTGGAACAACTGTAGGAACTTTTGGAAATGTATTAAGTACGAATCTAAGCAAAATAAATAATAGTATTAAAGAAACTTATACTATAATTCCTAATTCATTTAGTTTGAAAAGTGAATTAAGAAAAGAAAAAATGAATACTGATAATATTGATATTGATATGTTAGATGGAATGACAAAGGCTATTATTC
>NZ_JALMUW010000095.1:0-2406 GCF_023846195.1 Spiroplasma endosymbiont of Lariophagus distinguendus | reverse complement strand
ACTTATATTTTGATAAAAGTTGCTAAATTACTTTTAATAATAGCCATTTTTTGTTCAATTAAACTTATTTCTACATTTAATATATTTATTTCTTGCTCTCTATTCATCATTTTTTTCCTTTCAATCTAAACTCATTTATTTTAAAATAAAAACTATATTAAGTTTATAATAATTATAAATTAATAATTTTTAATTTTAATTTTTAAACTTACTTTGTATATCCTTTTTTAGTTATTTACTTAATTTATATAAAAAGATATTAAAAATGAGAGTATTATCTCTCATTTATCTTTTTAATAAAAATTAATATTTCAAAATTATATGATTAACAGTAAAACTAAATAAATATAATCTGTTAAATTCTAACTAAAGGTTACACCTTGCAAGTTAATATTCCATACTCGATCACGGAAACATTTAACTGTATCAATGCTTCAATTAATGCTTACATAAACATTTTCTTCATCATGTCAAATATGAATATAACCATGTAATTCAAGAAAGGCTCCTCAAAATCCACCATCATAATAATAACTAAGTTCAAATATATTTTTGTTTCTATCATTATTAATATCATTAGTACTAATACTTAATTGCGAACCTTTTAATTTTTGATCAGTATAAGTATTACAATAAAGACTAAAATACGAATTATCACCAAAACTTAATTTACTAAACTTATTAGAAAAACTATCTCAATCTGGTGCATAATTTGTTCAATTAGATAATAGAGTAATATCGGGGCTGGTTCAAGTACTTTTTAATGAACCAACACTATTAGTTTCACTATAATTATAATTTAGTTGATCATTATTAATAATACTACTATCAATAGTAAAATCAGCAACTATCTTCCCTTTATAAATAGTTTCATCACCACTAATAGTTACTTGTTGATTAGTAATATCATCTTCACTAAATTTAATTGCATCTAACTTTACATTTGGATTACTTTTACTAATCGCAGTTTTAATTTCTTCAATATTTGGTTTTGATAATCCATTAGTTTTGATTGTTCCTAAATTTAAATTTTTAAAAACATCACTTAAAAGTTCTGTTTTATCACAATCATAAGTAACAACAATACTATCATTGCTATAAAATTTACCATCACCATTAATAACTGCACTATTATCAGTAATTTTATCAACTATAATTTTGCTTACATCAAGATTATAGTTAGCGGTTTTAAGTGCTGAAATTAATTGTCCTTTACTTGGTTTGTTTTGTCCAGGAATATTAAAAGTTGGTAATTTATTATTTAAAACACTATTGAAATCAATAAGTAAATTATCAATTACTACATTAGGACCAGTGTATACATATTGATTAATAGATTTAATAGTAACACTATTATTTTGCAACGTTACTTGAATAGCATTCATATTTAAGTTTGAATATTGTTTTTTCAATGCACTATTAACATCTTCTAAAGTTATTACTTTTCCTATAATAGCAATTTTACCTAATCCCTTATTAATAACGTCTTTAAGAGCAATTCTAATATCAAGATTTAAATTTAGTATTACTTTACCAGTATATTTTTTTTGATTTGTACTAGTAATAGTGGCACTATTAGTAGCAGTAATTTCTATTGCAATAAAAGAAGTATCTAACTTTTCTTGGTAAGTATCACGTAATGCTCTCATTACATCATTATTTGATGGTATATCATGACCGTTGGTCTTAACCGTTAAATCTTTTTTATTAATAATAGTGCTTAAATCAACACTATCATTAGTACTAAATGTAACTGTTACCTTACCAGTATAAAGAGGAATAACATCATCACCCGTAATACCTGTAATAGTTGCTTCTTTATTAGAAATAACGTCAATTTTAAGGCGATCCATTTCTAAATTAGAATATTTTTCTTGAATACGACTGTAAACAGCTTCCACAGTAGGTTTTTGACCACTAGTACTAAAATTACCAATGGATGCTCCATCAACAATTATTGTTCTAATATCAATAGTTTGGATTTGATAAGTAATTTTAATTTTATCTTGATTATAAAAAATACCATCACCAATAACAAAAGCATAATTAGTGGTTTTATTAATAATTTTAATATTATCAGTATGAAGTTCATGATTTAAAATAAATAGTTGTGATTTTAATTCATAATCTGTAGGTATTGTTCCTCGATGTTCCTCTGGTACAATTTTTAAATCTGTTTGTGTTAAATCTTTTTTTAAATCTTTTTTGAATATAGTTAGATTATTACATGCCGTTGTACTAGCAGTGACTGCACTTGATAATAATAATGCACCCATAAATGATAATGGTTTTTTCATATATATACCTCATTTAAATATTGTAAAAAATTAATAATTATTTTAAAGTGATTATATCATAATTTAAAAAAAATTAAATTCTAGAATTTTAAATGATTTTAGGGTGAGC
>NZ_JALMUW010000094.1:0-2515 GCF_023846195.1 Spiroplasma endosymbiont of Lariophagus distinguendus | reverse complement strand
GTAGAAATTAAAGATGCACCAACTAATGATAGTTTACAACAACTATTATTAGACATGTTAAGTTATACATATAATTACAATAGAAATTTTGAAGGTGATACATATAATGATAATGGTAAACCAAAAAATGAAATTGCAAAATTAAGAGCAAAATTTGAAGGACAAAAACCAGAAGATGTTATTACCAATTTATTTAAACAGTGAAAATTAGATTATCCTAATTATATTAATTTAAAACAAGTAAAAATATTTAAACAAATATTTATAATGTTATCAGAATATATTTATTCAATATTATCAATTAATAAAGGTTTAAATGATGATTATAAATTATTATTACCTTATTATTTTGAATTAAAATCAAGTCCAATACATCCTACTAAGGATGATATTTGAAAATTTAAAGATGCAAAAGTCATATTAAAATCAAAATATTTTGATTTTACTAATTTAAATAATATTAAATTAAAAAATAATGATATTAGTCAAAACGAATTATTTAAGTTAGATGATAATCAATTCAATTGATTATCAATTACCAATGAATTAGAAACTAATAATATACCTTCGTTAATCCCAGCAGATTGAACATTGGCAAATGGTGAATATGGAAAATATTTTACAAAAGCAATCATTAGTAATAATAAAATTGAAAATGCTTTAAATTTATATGGTTCAAATAAATCTCAATTATTTTCTAAATTAGAATTTTATAAAGAAATTTTACAAATTGATAATAACAGTGAATTTGAATTACAAATTGAAAACCCGATTAATAACTTAAATCGGGTAGAAATTAGTGGTATATTTGGTGCTGGTAATTATCATTTAATTTTAATAACTGATAAACAAGAAATAAATCTAACTAATATTAGTTTATTCGATAAATATAACGAAAATATTTCTTATATTAATTTAGAAATTTAATTATCAAAATATCCATTAGGATAAACACCATCTCATTTTATATCATAACTTTCATCTGGTTTAATTCCAAAATATAACTCTATTTTGTGTTCATCATTTGTTTTGTGAGACCATATAGTTGTTCCAGCCCCCCCAGTAAACATTATACTGATGTCCTAAATAATATTGTAAATCATTTGTTTTATGATGTGATATTGAACCAATTATTAAACCAGTTGTTGCTAAAAATAATGCTAATATTGATGTTATTTTATAAAAATTTGCTTTTATTCATGTTTTCATTTTATTTTCCTTCCTATAAAAATATTTCTGTTTTTATTTTTCGTTCTTTTGTAGTCTTAATTGATTTAGATTTTTCCATTTTATTATCAATACTATTTATGACTTTTTTTAAAAAAGCTGGTTCTTTTTTAGTATTTAATATTAATAATATTTTATTACTTTGAGATATTTTTTCATTAAAATAATCTATCATAGATTCGTTATATTTTATTTTAGAATTTATTTTTTTATTTCAATCAGTAAAACCAAAAGTTATACCTTTTAAAGGTATATTATTAAATTTTTCTATTTTTTTCTTTTCTAAAAAAGATATTTCTGTGTAAGTATTTTCTATACTTTTCTTAAAATCTTTAATAGATTGTTCTATTTTCTGTTTTTCAAATTGATTCATATTTAATTACTCCTTTTTTATAAATGAAGTGCAGTTGAATTTATTTCATAAATTTTTGGAACTGAATAATATTCATCACCTAATTTATTTATTTCTTCAGATTCTTGAAAAATATTTTTATTTTTATGGTAAAATTTATTAGCTTGTAATTTCAAATCTTCATGTAAATTTGATGAATTTGAAATTAACATTTCATCCCTTAATCTTTGCAGTTGATCAAATATACTATTGTTTAAATCTTCTTCAAGTTCCAAAAATTCTTTTCACTTTTCTCTAGGTAAAAAGTCAATTATTGATTCTGGGTTTTCTTGGTCAATTTCATTAAGATGAATTCCAGTTAAAAACTTATCAGATAATATTTCATTTTTAAAATTAAATAGTTGTTTTGCTTTTTCTTTTATTGCTTTTTCTCTAGAAGTTCATTTAGCAAAAATTGCTAAACATAAAGAATCATTAGATTTGCAAATTTTTTCATAACTTATAAATTTTGCAATGATGTCTTTTTCTGCTTCTGTTCCATCACCACTACCTTTGTATGTTTTTGTTAAATCCAAATTCAACATTGTTAAATCTATAGAAAAAAAATATCATAATTTTGTACTTGATTTATTTGCATAATGTTTACCTAAATAATAAATTTTTGATTTATCATTTTTAACATCAATTCCAGTTTCTTCTAACATTTCATTAATTACTGTTTGATAAGGGTCAAAATTTTCAAGACCTCCAGTGATAGTACCATATTTACTAATTTCTTTATCTTTAAATAATGGATTATTTTCTATAACTAGTAAATAATAATATTCATTGTTTTTAATAACATAAGGTAATATCGCAACTCCTTGGTTATTGCATCAAGGCTCTTCAACACCATGCATATAATCAGCTTTAACTAATTTTAAAAATTCTGGATTC
>NZ_JALMUW010000093.1:0-2680 GCF_023846195.1 Spiroplasma endosymbiont of Lariophagus distinguendus | reverse complement strand
ATTACTAAATTTTGTATTGCTTTTAATAAAAAATACTTTATAATATTTAAGACTGTTTATGCAGTTTCAACCGCTCTACTTTAGGTTAACAAGTGATTTATTCCACCTATAAGGCGAGTCTAAACTGGAGGTAATAAGAAAAATGTTTGTAGTTATTCAAACAGGAGGAAAACAAATTAATGTTTCCTATGGTCAAGAAATTTTTGTTGAAAAACTTGTTGGCAAAGCTAAAGATAAGATTATTTTTGACAAAATATTGATGATTGATCAACAATTTGGTAAACCTTTCCTAAAAGGTGCTGAAGTTCATGGTGAGATTATTAAACAAGATAAATCAAAAAAGATTCGAGTGTTTAAATATAAACCTAAGAAAAATTCAAAAACAATGTATGGACACCGTCAGCCATATACAAAGGTATTAATTACTGATATTTTACTTGCTGGTAAAAGTCTTGTTGATAAGAAGGCAGAACAATCAAAACCAGTAATTAAAGATGAAGTAAAAAAAGAAGTAATTTCTAAAGTAGTAACTCCTATTATTAAAGAGCCAAAATCAGTAGTTAGTAAAGTAAAAAAAGAACTTACAAAAGAAAAAGTTGTTAAAACTAAATCAGTTGTTAAGGATAATATTACAGAACCAGATAACACTAAAACTGTTGTTAGTGAAGGTAATTTAAAAACTATTTTTGATCATAAAAATATGACTGTTAAAGTTGTTAAAGAAGATGATGAAAATAATAAAAAATAATTTAAGGTAATATCAAATTATGGTTAAAGTTACTTATAATTACCAAAATAGTAACATTGTAGAAGTTATAATTACTGGTCATGCTAATTTTTCAAAAATTGAAAATGATATTGTTTGTGCAGGGATTTCAGCCATTGTTATTGGTACATTAAATGCACTTCATGAACTTGATAATGATCAAGTTCAAGTAATTAATAATACTGCTGGATTAGTTAAACTTAAAGTTGCTAGTTTCACTAATAATAGTCAAATCATTTTAAAAACAATGCTTTGACAATTAAAAACTATTAAAGAACAATATCCAAAATATATTAACATAAAGGAGGTGTAATTATGTTTTATAAATTAAATTTACAATTATTTGCTTCAAAAAAAGGAGTAGGTTCAACTCGTAATGGTCGTGATTCACATTCTAAACGTTTAGGTGCTAAAATTGGTGATGGACAAAGTTTAAAAGAGGGAACAATTATTTATCGTCAACGTGGAACTAAAATTCACCCTGGTGAAAATGTAGGGCGTGGTGGTGATGATACCTTATTTGCTTTAAAATCAGGAATTGTTAAGTATACTATTTTTAAAAAAAATAAAACACGAGTTTCAGTTATACTTGATAAAAAGTAAAAATAAATTTTTAATAATAAAAACCTATTTTCAATGCTATCATATTTTGAAGATAGGTTTTGTTTGTTTATTTTATGTTTAATGATATGATAGGAGAAAATAATGAAACATATTACTTTAATAATTACTGGTAGTATTGCAGCAAACAAAGCCTTAATTTTATTAAAACAATTAAAAAAAGAATTTTTAGTTGATATTATTTGTACTAAAAGTTCTTTACATTTTCTAGAAGATAAAACATTTTCTTATTATTTTGAAATGTTTGAACAAGAATCGTATGTTAAAGGAGATTTAATTACTCACACTAATTTAGCAATTAAAACAAATTTAATTGTTGTTTATCCTGCTACTATGAGTTTTATTAGTAAAGCAAATTTAGCAATTGCTGATAGTTTAGCATTATCAGTATTTTTAGCTTCCAAAGCAGAAAAGATATTATTTCCAGCAATGAATCATAATATGTATCACAATCAAAGTTTTCAAAAAAATTTATTAGAATTATCTAATTTTGAAAATATTACTATTATTCCTCCAGATTCAGGAATGTTAGCCTGTAAGATGATTGGTGATGGACGGGTTAAAAGTCCAAATAATGCATTAACAATAATTAAAGATTTTTTTAAAAAAAGTATTGATTTATCTAATAAAAAAATTTTAATTAATATTGGTCGTACTAGAACTTATATTGATCCAATTCGTTATATTACTAATAATTCTTCAGGAAAAATGGGTAAAGCATTAGTAGATGCTTTTCTTAAAACTAAGGCTAAAGTAGTATTAGTTGCAGGTGATTGTGATTTTGAAATTAAATCACAAAAAAACCTAACTATTATTGAAGCAAATACTAATGAAAAAATGTTCTTAGCAATGAAAGAAAACTTTGATAATGCTGATATTGTAATATGTGCTGCTGCTTTAAATGATTATAAAGTAAGTAAATATATTCCTAATAAAATAATTAAAAATAAAAATGAAAATTTATCTTTATCACTGATTGCTAATATTGATGTATTGGCATTTTTAGGTAAGCAGAAAACACAACAAGTTTTAATTGGTTTTGCTGCTCAAGAATTTAATGATAAAAATCTTGGTATCGAAAAAATGAAAATTAAAAATTGTGATGGTATTTGTATTAATAATATTAGTGTTATGGGTAAAAATGAAACAGAAATTAATTTTTATTTTAAAAATAATAATTATAATTTGATTGGTTCAAAAGTGGAAGTTGCTAAACAGATAGTTGATATTATAAGTAAGAATATTTTAAATTATTAATAAATAAAAATAGAATTTATTGCTTTAATATTGGTA
>NZ_JALMUW010000092.1:0-2691 GCF_023846195.1 Spiroplasma endosymbiont of Lariophagus distinguendus | reverse complement strand
CAGCATTAAAAAAATTACAGATAATTCATTTATTGTTGGAGGATAGTCAATTAATACATAATCATAATTTTCAAATATTTCTTGATTATTTTGATAAATTATATCAGATAATAAATATTTTTCTTTTTCAGAATATGTTGCATTTATTGTAGCTGAAACTTTATTTAATTCTTCATTTGCCATTATAATATCAATATTTTTATATTTTGTTCTTTCAATTAAATTAATAATTTTAATAAGTTTTACTGCTGATTTTGAAGCAATTATATCTAAAATACATTTATCATTTTTAACATCATTATTAACTTGCATAGTAATTGTAGCTTGTGGATCTAAATCAATAAGTAAAATTTTTTTATTTTCTAAAGCAAGTTTATACGCAATGTTTTTACAAAGAGTAGTTTTCCCCACACCACCTTTTTTATTACAAATAGAAATCATTACTTATTGCTTTTACTAATTCTTTTTTATTCATACTATCCCTCCAAATGTTTTATTTTTGTGTAAATTTTGTTACTGTATTATCAAATGATTTTTGATAACATTTTCCACTACAATATATAAATTTATCTCTATATAAAGAATCAATCGTGTATTTTTTTTCACATGATGATATATAACATTTAGCTGTAATAATTGCCATTTAATTTTACTGTAAAGAAATTACAAAATGAACAGAAATCTAAATCTGTAAAATTCTTCCTTTATGTACTTTTTTAAAATTTTATCACAACATATTCCATAATTAAATTTATGTGATAAAATTTTAAAAAAGTACATAAAGGAAGAAAAGCATAAATAAGTTTTCTTTTGAAAGGAAAAAAATGAAATTAATTTTAAAAACATTAAAATTTTTAATAATTGGAACACAAATAGGAACTTTAAGTTTATTTAAAACAAATATAACAAGCAAAGCAAGCGAAGAAATTAATAATAATATTTATACAAATAGTGAATTATATGTCTTAGGTGATAGCTTATCAGATAATGGTAATTTAGCAAATATTATTAATAATAATTTTTTAAATTTGTATAAAATAAAATTTCAAGAACCTTTTTTTCATAACTCATTTACTAATGGTGATGTTGCTGCTAGTATTTTAGCAAAAAAACTAGGAAAAAAATTAATACCAGCTTGATATCAAAAGGGTAATAACTATGCTGTGTCTGGATCTCAATCTAAAGATGAAAATGATTGAAAATATAAAATATTTTTCAATCATTTTAATATTACTCAGCAATCAGAAAAACTAATAAAAGAACATAAAATACTAAAAAATGATTATATTTTTATGGAAATAGGGGGTAATGATTTAACTACTATACTAGATAGATTACCATCATGCAATTCAGAATTATTAATTGAAAAATCTATAAACAATGAATTTAACGCAATTCAGAAGTTAATTAATGCTGGAGCTTATAATTTAATAATATCTAATTGTCCAGATATTAGTCAAATTCCACAATATGTTAATGGTTCAAAAAATACTAGATTATTAGCAATAAATTTAGTAAAAAAATTTAATATTCTCTGAAAAGTAAAATCAAAAATTTTGATAAAAGATAATTCAAAAATAAATATAAAATTATTTGATTTGGAAGAATATTTTAATAAAATTTTAAATCAAGCAAAACTAATGGGTAAAAATATTATTAATGAATCTATTGCTTGAAATTGAAAAGAAATTTTATTAAATAAAAAACCACAATATGTTAATAATACAGAACCATTAACAATTAATAATAATTTTTTCTTTGATTATATACATCCTAATAAATGGGCTCATCAACAAATTGCTGATCAGTTATTTAAATTAATTAAAAATTAAATAAAATCAAAACTAATAAAAAAGGATTATTTTAAATCATGCAAACAAACAAAAAATATAAATATGAAAAAATTAAATACTGTTTTTTAGTTTTTTTTACAATTATTCCATTATTTTGTGTAATATTAGATTTATTATTTTCAACAATTCAACCAGATCCGCAATATGGTGATTCTACTAAAAATTTTGATTTTTCTATTATTAATCAATCAATTTATTTCTCAGTTTGAATTGCCTTATCTACTTCAGTTTATGGTATATTAAATTGAATTAATTGTCATACTAAAAATATGCCAACATGAATAACAGGTAAAAATAATTTAACTCATATTGCTACATTAAATTTGGGAACTTTTATTGTATTTAATCTAACAATGATAATTAGTCCTAATAATATTGTTGGTTTTAATACTTGATATAAAATCTTAAAGTCAATATTAGAACACATCTTAGTTCCAATAATTGTTATTTTTTATTATTTCTTTTTTAGACAAATAAATATTTCCACAAATCAATATTTTAAAAAATATTGTTGATATAATTTAATTGTTATTTCAATTTATTTATTTTATGTTTCATTACGAGTAATAATGTTAATGAATTTTCTTCCACCAGAACAAGAAGCTTTTACAGCTTTTCCATATGATCAACTAAATCCATATAAAATTGGTTGAATTCTATTTTTTTTAGGAATTACAGCATTTTTAGTAAGTACTATTTTAATATCAACTCTTTTAAATTTTTTAAGTAATTTAATAAAAAAGAGTGTTAAAAAAAATCCAAATAATCCCTAAAAACTTTAGTTCCTTATTTACTATATAGGAACTTTTTTTTATTTTTAAAAAAGATGTCAATATCG
>NZ_JALMUW010000091.1:0-2751 GCF_023846195.1 Spiroplasma endosymbiont of Lariophagus distinguendus | reverse complement strand
TACTATCATTTGTTTGAACTCTGTTTGTTCTGCTAAACATTTATAAACAGTATTATTAGCAAGTGCATAAATATTTCTATTTCTATCAGTTGTTAAAGACTTAATTTCATTTATTTTTCAATTATTATTTTCATTTTTAATACTTGTTTTAATTTTATTATTTGTGTTATTGATAAATAAGGTATTTAAACTGTTTGTACTTTCTGTTGCTAAAATTGTTGTTGCAATTAGTGTTGACATCTTTTTCATATTTTAAAAACTCCTTTTTATTTTTTCCCAATAACTTCTTATTTTTAAGAAGTGAATATATTTTATTTTTTTCAAATAAATTTCAAATAAAAATAGAGCAAATTTTAATTTAAACTAAAAATCATAAAAAAAATATATTTTATATTTAAAAAAATATTTTGAATGTTATAATAGTAGTAAATATGGATTAATTTGCATATATTATATAAAGCAGGGGTGGCATTGCCTGAGAAATACCCTATAACCTGATCTAGTTAGTACTAGCGGAGGGAGACTTTATTTTTTATATTTTAAAAAATGATAACTCCTTTTTTGTTATGTAAGATAAATTAAAGGAGTTATCATTTTATTATGTTTAAAGAACAACTATTAACAACTATCAATTATAATAAAGTTAAAAGCAAACTGGAGGTAGGAATGTTAATTAAAGCATCAGCCATTTTTAGTTTAATTACTCTTCTAACATTAACAGTTATTATTAGTATTTTACCTGCTAGTAGTATTAATCACTTTTTTAAAGTTACTACTATTACTGGTTGACAATTTTATAGCAGTAAAATTTATTTAATATTAATTCTTTGTTTATTATTAATTTCATCAATTTTATTATCTGTTATTACATGAACAGTTAAAATAGAAGATATTCATAAAAATATTGTTATTGTTACATTACTATCAATTTTTAGTATCAATCCCATTGCATTAATTTTTAATTTAATTAAACATTATCAATGACAAAAAGAAGAAACTTTTTCCATTTTAAAAACAAGATGATGAACTAATTTTAAATTTGCATTTGGTATTAAACGATGATTAGTTATTGATTATACAATTATTGGTTTATTTACTGGTGTAACTATTGCTTGTGCTTTTATTGAACAAAATTTATTACCAAAAATGCCATACGGCGGCGGTATTGCTATTAAATATATACCTTTAATGGTTATTAGTTATATTATTGGCTTTGCAGGTGGATGATTAACGGGTATGATTAGTGCTTTAATGTCATTATTATTTATTAGTGGTGGTTATGTTATTAGTGCTTGAAGTTATTTATTAGATTATTTTTTGCCAATGACAACACCCGCTATTATTTCATTATTACGTTTTAATTTAAAAGCTGATAAATCAATTTTTACTTATATTAATTATTTTTTACATTGTTTTTTAGTTTGTTTAATTATTTATTTTTGACAAACAATAGCAGGATATTTTATTTGATCACAAATTACTAATGCTGATGGAAGTAAAAATATTTGATCAGGATTTAATCCTCTTTTTTACTCATTAGTTTACAATTTTATTCATATTTTTTTGTTTACTTATCCAATTATGCAATTAACAATACCTTTTATTTATCGTGGTTTAGTTAGTCACTATGTAGAAAGATATCGTTAGAATAGTAATTCCAATTACTATTTCTTTTTTTAAATAGCGTTATAATATTAATTGATAGAAAGGGTGATTATAATGAAAAATGATGAAATAATCAAAGAAGATATTATTATTATTATTATTATGGATGGTAATATTAAATTAATGAATAAAGCATTAAATGAGAAAAAGGTTGTATTAGCAGCAATTGAATTAGGAAAACATGCTCAACATACAATTGATATTGGTTGATCTGAACATTTTCAAGCATATGCTAAATTAAAAAGTACAACTACTACTGGTACTTGTTTTTGTAAAAAACCAGCAACTCATTTAGTTTATTTTTGACGATAATAAGATAATATAATTTTTAAATAATTTAATTAACTACTAGATGAGAATTAAAAATAAATTTTTTATCTAATTGATTTTGATATTCTGGATTTGTTATTAATCTTTGTTTTAGTTTTGGTTTATAATAAGTAAAATAAATAATAGTAGCAATTATAATAAATACTCAAAACATTAAAAACTTAATTGTAATTGCAATTAATATGATTCCTCTGTTGCTTACTAAATCATGAATCATATTATAATTAAAAATAATGAATTGACTAATTAAAAATAATAAACAGATAATAAACATAATTCATTCGATAACTTTTATTTTTATTTTTTTATAATAACCGATAACACAAGTTGCTGTTATAACAAAAAGATAAACAAAGATTGTTATATTAGTTGTAAATCCCAACATTTGGTTGTAATTAAAACTAATTCCAATTAAATCCGGAATTATTAGCATAATAATACAAATTATAATTGTAATTATAAAATTAATAGTATTACCATACATTGCAATATTTTCTTTATTTAATTTGGCTATTTTTTTCACTAATGTATCCTTCTTTCGCTAATGGTTGTAGCATAGCTCCAGAATATAGCGCTACTTGTATTACACCATTCAATTTAATTGATAAAGTACAAATAACTAGTAAAATGATACCTGTTGTACCAGCAATCCCAGCAATAACATTATTTGGATTATAATTATTATCACCATTTGCTCATCCGTTATTACCATTAGGTCCTTGTGAACTGATGGCACCAATAATTAAAATTGTAATA
>NZ_JALMUW010000090.1:0-2797 GCF_023846195.1 Spiroplasma endosymbiont of Lariophagus distinguendus | reverse complement strand
GTTCAGTATTACCAAAAGTATTATATGTTCTAGGAAATCCAATAACAACTACTTCTTGTAATGAATCAACTTCATTTTGCGTTATTTTTTTATATAAACCATTCTTTCATTTTTTAAAAATATCACTAAAAAATAAACAAGTAAACTATTACTAAAATGATATAACTAACATAGTATCTTTACTAATTTTTTTTAATTTATCTATTTTACTTAAACTATTATTTAAAATAGTTTCTAAACAAAATTCAATCTTTAAAAAAGAAAAACTATAAAAAAGAATTAAACCATCCTTTTTATTTTTCATTTTAACTATCTAATTTTGTTCTTGTAAAAATGTTAATAATTGCTGAATTGCTGAATTACGATGAGAAATTTTATTTTTATCTGCCAATGACAATTCACCTAAAGTAGCATGTACTACTGGAACATAAAATATTTGATCGTAACCAAAACCATCATTACCTTTTATCTCAGTAGTGATTTCACCTTCAAGTTTACCAATAAATGCTTTAGTAATCTTATGATCAAAATCAACATAAGCAATAGCAGAAATAAATACTGCTGCACGATTAGTTTCACCTTCCATTTGTTCTAAAATGTCTAACATTGCATCATGATAGGACATTTCACCCTTTCATCGTGCTGAGTTAATACCAGGAAAATTATTTAAAGCTAATATTTCTAACCCTGAATCATCAGCAATTACAGGACCATTCACTAATTTTGCAAGTGTTTTTGCTTTTAAAATTGCATTTTCAATAAATGATGTACCTGTTTCATTGATTTCAAGAGGAGAATTAAGATCTAACATTGATTTGACATTATATCCCTTTGTCTGTAAGATACTCTTTAATTCATTAATTTTACCGATATTATTAGATGCAAACCATAAGGTTTTAGCAGTCATTAATAATCAATCCCTTCACGAGCAATTTGACCTTTTTCAAAATAATGTTTAATTGATTTAACTTCACTAATTAAATTAGCACATTGCTCTAAGGCAAAAGATGCATATCTACCAGATAATGCAATTTCAATATGTGATTTTTTATTTTTTAAAATTTCAATTAAGTCTTGTTCTTTAATCAAATTATTTTGAATACACCCTAAAATTTCATCAACAACAATAAGATCAGTATTATCATTTTGACTTAACAGTTTTAATCTAGTAAGACCATAATTAGTTTCTTGTTTTAATTTATTTTTTTCTTCTTCATCCATTTCTCAAAAAAATTTTTGCGAAGATTCATAAAAACTTTCAATTTTAAGTTTAGTATTTTGTTTTAAAAAATTAATTTCACCAGAAGGACGATTTTTTAAAAAACGTAAGTAACTAACATTAAGATTATTACCCAATGCTCTAATTACCATACCATTAAGAATTGAGGTTTTACCTCTTCCTTCACCTTTATAAATATGAATATAACCTTTTTTTAACATACTATCACTTACTTTCAATATTTTTTATTTAATAAATTGTATAATTTTATTACAGACAATACAAGCAAAATAGAGGTGTCATTTTGAAATTTAAAACTATTAAACCACCATATCAATTAGAACTATTAAAAACAAAAGGTTTAACCAATGACTTATTTTTAGTAAATAAACATTTTTTTTTAAAACAATCTAAAGATATTTTGCAACCTTTTTTGAATTTTACAAATCAAATTAATGTTATTAAATTAATTAAATCAAAAAAATTTACATTACCTATTAATGAAGTCAATATTAATAATAATAAACTATTAACCTTAATGCCATATTATCATAATTTAATTAATTTAAGCGAACAAATAATTAATAAACAAATATTAGAACAAATTTCATCATTGGTAAAACAACTACATAATATTAAATTTGATAATAAATCATTAATTAAAACTTGAAAAGGTTTAGAACAACTTAATTTATACTGTAATTTAACTACTAGTAATCCTTGCTTAGAAAAAATAACCAGTGAGGTAATCAAATGAATTGCTACTTATCAACCAACAACAATTGTTTTATCTCATAATGATTTAACATTAAATAATTTTGTTAAAAAAAATAATTGTTGATATTTAATTGATTGAGATTTTGCTTGTTGAAATGATGAATTATTTGATATTGCCTCTTTTGCTTCTGAAAGTTTAACTTCTGAAACCGAAATTAATACTTGATTTAATTGTTTTAATTTAAATAATGAACAAATAATTATTGCTAAAAAATGAATGAATTATCAAAATTTAATTTGATATTATTGAGCTTGTTATTTATACGAACAAACTAATTTAAACATATATAAAGAAATTAGTGAAAGTAAATTAACTAATCTATTAAAATAAGTTATTTAAATAATTCATCATTTTAAGTCTGATTATGTAGTTTTAACTTCTTAACAAATTGAACCATAATTAGGTAATTTATTAGTAGTCTGTTTTTTTTGTTCAATTTGTTTTCCTTGTAAATTTATTTCTACTATATTATTAACAGCTGAAATGTTTGATTCTATTTCAATAACTATACATTTATTATTTGAAGCGTGTTCTTGTAACAATGGCATTCTTTCATCATTTACAATTTGACAATTATCATTTGAAGTAATATTTTTTTGTAAATTTTCTTTATAATCACAGTTTGCGCAAATTTCATTATTATCTTTTATTTGATTTATAAATTCTTTTACTCAATATTTCATTATTTATTTACTCCCTTTTTTATTTTTTATTAGCATATACAATAAAATTAAATTTTATTGGAAATAGTTTTTAATAAATAGTATTTATAATGTTAATAATTATTGTAAATATAAAGT
>NZ_JALMUW010000009.1:0-22915 GCF_023846195.1 Spiroplasma endosymbiont of Lariophagus distinguendus | reverse complement strand
ATTTTTAAAATTATTTAATGATTTTAAAGTAGGTTACTATTATTATATTTATATAACATCAACATATACTTTAAAATTGAAGTAATGCTCATATTTTATCTCAAATTCTTTATACAAGGGAGTCTAATAATTTTTAAATAAGTATAATTTGTTATGCAAGTTTTTTATAAACTTTTATATTTTTTCTAATTTTTTAAATATTAATTTTATAATCAAAAACTTAGTTAAACACTTATGGGACAAGATGTGATAGTGTGAATCTTGTATTCTTATTCTAACACATAATATTTGAAACTTCTTCTTTTTGGAAATTATTATTAATTGTAATAAAAAACTTTAGTATTAGCGATAATTATTAATTAAAAGCATTTTTTACTATAAATTAATTATAAAATAGATTATTAAAATTATAGTATTTTGACTTTAATAAGAGTAAAAAAACTAATTTTATGAAAAATAAATAAATTTTGTAAAACAAAAAATAATATGTACAATATAATTATTAAGTTTAATATAAGTTTTTAACCCATTGCTTTTTTTAAGTAAATGGGTTTATTAATAAAAAAAATAAGAGGTAAAGAAGAATGATAAATGATTTAGTTAATATAAATAAGTTTATAAAAACTTTAAATACAAATAATATTAATAGTATAGATTTGATGCAACAATATTATTATCATGAAATAAGAGAAAATATAGAAATATATAATGAATTAATTGAAAAATTAGACAATATTTTTTCATTATTTAATATAACTATAGAAGAAGAACAAAAATATAACAATTTTTTTATTTTTTTAAAAGAAGAAATAATAAAAACTAAGAAAAAATATCAGGAAAATTATAAATATGAAATAGAACAAATTGCCAAAATTTTAGATCAAAATCAACAGACTATTGATAATTATTTAGTAGTCAATAATAAATATAGTATTATTATTGCAAGTTTAAATAATAAAAAAATTACTAAATGAAAAAATAATTTTTTAAAAATTATTACTTTTGGTTTTTGAGATTGAAATAAAAAAATAACAGTTCAACAAGAAGAATTAGAAAATTATAAAATTAATAATGAAGAATTGATAAAAGGGAAAGAATTAGAAAATGAAAAACTAAAACAAGAAAAAACTACTATTTTGATTGAAAAACTAAAGAAAAATATGTTTGAAATAACTAGTGTTCTTGCAGAAGTTGACATTTTAGAAGAAGAATTTAAAAAAATGCTCAGTGAAAAAGCTAATAATGAACCTGAATGTGAAATTGCAGAGGAAGCAATTGAAGTACTAAGTAAAAAAAGAAGTTCATTTTGTTCACAAGATAGTGGTTTTGATTCAAATGCAAGTAGCGATAGTGAAGAATCTTCTTATCCAGAAAAATTAAATCCATTTATTAATGATGATGATGTAAGTTCTCAATCAACCAGTATTTTTAGTAAACCAATTTTGCCAAAAATGTAAATAGATAAATATAGTTATTAAAATAATTGTTAATTTTAATAATTAAATATTAATAAATAAATTATTTAAATACTTACATCAGTAAGTGTTTTTAATAGAAAAACTTATCGGACTTCTCCCCACATGTACTTGTGGAGGAAACAATGAAATTGAATGAGTTCAACAATACTTTTCAAACAGAACAAGATTGTTTGAAATATATAGTAAGTTTGAAGGAAAATAAATGTATCAGGTGTTATTGAACAAATTTGAATACTTCTTGATTTAAGAAGAATAAGATGTTTGAAATGTCATCAAAACATTTAGTATTCTTTCATGGCACCATTTTTTACAAGTCAGTCACTTGAAATCTTGGTTTTATCTCATCTTTAGATGAATAAACACCAAACATGGAATTCCATCAACTGATGTTGCAAAAGAATTGGGGTAACTTTGAAATCCGTTTAGCATCAATATCATAATCCAGCCAACGTAGCAGTATATTATTAGTTATTGTTGAGGCATAGTGCAAATGGATGAAATGTATCTTTCACATATGGGTTTTAAAAAACAAGGAAGATCCTTGGTGAATAAAACCTTGATTGTTGGTATTTATGAAAAAACAACCAATAAATTAATTGTGAAAGTAGCTTGAAAAATGCAAAAGTGAACATCTAGAATAAAGTAGACACAGAATTGTAACCTTTGTGTTAAAAATACTTTAAGGAAGGTGTTCATTTTTTTATGGCTAAATGATTATCAAAAGAAGAAAAGTTAAAAATAATAAAAATAAGTAAAATTAAAACAATTGATAAAACCGCATTAGGAGTATGTATTGGTCGATCATCAATAAAAGAATGAATTAAAGCATATAAATTATTAGGTGAAAAAGGTTGTGAATATGGCAATGGAATTCGTGCTAAAAACCAAAAGAACAGGTCGATCTAAATTCCAACTTTTAATGACATGACAAAAACAAGAATTAATTGAATATATTAGGCAATGAATGATATAAAAGTATTTAGAAAAATCGACAAAAAGAAGAAATATTTTTTGTGATTTTCTCCTTGAAGAAAAAATATCAGATTAGTTATTTATGTTGATTGCTAAATGTTTCAAAAATCAGGATATTATGGGCAATTAAGAATGGAATGAATGAATTTAATAAATGAGAGAGATATATTTTGGCTAATATAATTAAAAATATTTTTTATGAATTTCAAGAAATTTATGGTTATAAAATGATAACTTTTTATGTGAATTAATAAAATTTATAATTTAAAAATTAAAATTTCGCTGTATAGATATATGAGAAATATGGTTTAAAAGCCAAAGTTCGCATAAGAAATTTGATTATAGAACTAAATCAGGTGTTTAAGATATGATAATTTTATTAAAACGTGATTTTTCAACCACCGATTTAAATCAAAATTAGGGAAATGATGAGCAACTACTTGCCAACTACCGGTGTTCATATTATTTATCAATTGTTAAAGATTTTCATAATAATGAAATATTAGATTATAAAATAAGCTTCCGCTTTAGATATGACATTTGTTGTCCAAAATATTATTCAGCTTGAGTTAATGCTCAAAAACCTAATTCATGAATTTTAATCAGATCAAGGATTTCACTACAAATCCTTCACATAAAACTTATGTGATGAATTAAAAATAAAATTTCAATGTCTAGAAGAGGTAATTTTGTGATAATGGTGCTACTGAATCTTGATTTGGAACAATGAAAACAGAATTTTTATATCAAATTCCAAGAAAAAATAGAACTATTGAATGAATACAAGACAACTTACCTAAATATATTTACTTTTATAATAACCATCGACCTCAAATCAAATTAAAAGGAATGAGTCCAATCGAATATCGATTAGCTCATTCCAAATTAACAAATAATTACTTCATACCTATAAATTTAACACTTACAAATACTATTTTATAAAATTTAATAAAAGGTTACTTTTATTGTCCACTTTTCTTGACAAGTTCAAAAGTAAAAATCTTTTGCAGTTTGCAAGAAACCACATTTCTTCAAAGTGTCATGTACATACTGATTTTTGAAAAGGATATTGCGATTTTAAATCGGTTTTCACTAAGCATGAAACAGTCAATCATCAAGATAGCTATGTTTCAAAAACTGGTGTAAATACCAACCAAATTGAATCAGTTTGAAAACATATAAGAAGAACATTTAAAACACATATCAAAGTTGCAAAACATCATGTTCATTTATATGCAAAAGAAGCTGCATATAAATTCAATAAGATACCTAGTTTTGAAATTGTAATGCTATGTTTGATTTAAAAATGTGGGGAGAAGTCCGTAGATAGGCTTTTCTCAGCATTTATGTGATAAAATTTAAAAATAGTACATAAAGGGAGAAAAGCCAAACTTATTTATTTAGAAAAAATATGTAACTTAGTAAAAATAAAGAAATTATTATTTTAAAATCTTTTTATCTGTTAAGTATTTTAACTTGACATCATTATGTGAATAAGATATTATTAAAAAGGTTTATTTGCCACAAATTAATAGAAGGAGGTAATTTATGGTTAAATTACGCTTAATACCAACAGGAAAAAGTAAATCAGTGCAACCTAGTTACAGAATTGTTGCGATTGATGCAAGAACAAAACTTAATGGTAGATATATTGATAAATTAGGTACTTATAATCCAACAAGCAAAGAAAAACAAGTAACTATTGATGAAGTAAAAGCATTAAAATTTTTATCAAATGGTGCTCAACCAACAGAAACTGTTCGTAGTTTATTATCAGCAGAAGGAATTATGACTAAATTTCATAATTTAAGACAAGAGAGAAAAAGTAGCAAACCTAAAAAAATAACAAAAAAAGTTACTGTAAAAAATAAAAAAACTGCTACTACTGATTCTATTAAAAAAGAAGAAGCACCCGCTACTTAATATTAAAATATGCTACAAGTGATTAATTAATATGTATGTAACATTGTTAGAACGTTTAATTGAACCAATTTTACTTGATAAAATTTGTGAAGTTGAGATTCGCGAATTAGTAGAAAAAAATCACTATGATTTAATATTAATGGTACCAAAATCATTAATATCAGTATTGATTGGTAAAAAAGGAAATACTATTCGTGCATTATCAACAATTATTGAAAGCAAAGCATATTTAGAAAACAATACTATTAAATTAGTAATTAATGAGTTTTAAGATGAAATATTTAGAGTTAGGTACTATTGTTAATACTCATGGTCTTATTGGTGAAGTTAAGGTTTTATGTAATTATTATGGTAATAAATTTTCATGAAAAGAAAAAACAACAGTTTATTTAGAAGAAACTAAACAACTAACACCTTTAATTATTTCAAGAGTAAGAAATCATAAGCAGTTTTTATTATTAACATTTGAAAATTATAATACTATTGAGTTAGTAGAAGGTATGAAAAATAAAAATTTAGTTATTAATACTGAAGAAATAATTAATGACAACTTACCTTGATTTTATGAAGATATTCTAAATTATGAAGCATTTGATGCTAATAATAATGCTTTTTTAGGAAAAGTTATTGCTTTCTTAGATAATAATCATCAAGGTTTATGAGAAATAAAAATGACTAATAAAAAAACCTTTTTTATTCCTAATAATAAAGTATTTATTAATAAAATTAATAAAGAAGAACAAAAAGTTTATTTTAATATTATTGAAGGATTAATTAATAATGACTAAAAACCAATTCACAATTATAACTTTATTTCCCAATGCTTTTAATGATTTTATGCAAACATCAATCATCAAACGAGCTATTACTAAAAAACAAATTAGCATTGATATTATTGATATTAGAAGTTTTGCTAATAATAAACACCAACAAGTTGATGATGCTCCTTATGGTGGTGGCAATGGTATGGTTTTACAAGCAATGCCAGTAATTAATGCTATTAATAGCGTAAAACTTAAATATCCTGAGGCTAAAACAATTTTACTTAGTCCACAAGGTCAACAATGAAATCAACAATTAGCTTATAAATATAGTCAAAAAAATATTAATTATATTTTAGTTTGTGGTCATTACGAAGGTATTGATGAACGCATTATGTCTTATATTGATGAAGAGATTTCAATTGGTGATTATGTATTAACTGGTGGTGAATTACCAGCAATGGTTATTATTGATTGTATTACTAGGTTAATTCCTAATGTTATTCAACATCAATCTCATCTTAATGATTCTTTTAATAACTCATTATTGGATTATCCAACATATACAAGACCAGAAGAAGTACTAGGTATGAAAGTTCCAGAAGTTTTAATTGGTGGTCACCATGAAAAGATAGCAGAATATCGTCATCAACAAGCATTAATTAATACTTATAAAAAAAGAATTGATTTATTTAAAAAATATCAATTATCTGCAAAAGATAAAATAATAATTGAAGAATATAAATCTTCAGTTAAAAAAAATAAACGAAAGGAGAAATAAAACATGCAAAATGCAATTATTAAATTAGTTAGCGAAAGTCAACTAAATCATAATCTTCCTAATTTTAAATCTGGAGATACAATCCAAGTTTTTTCTAAAATTAAAGAAGAAAAAAAAGAACGTATTCAAATGTTTGAAGGAGTAGTTATTGCTCGCAAAGGTTCAGGAATTACGCAAAATGTTATTGTTCGTAAAACTGTTGGTGGTAAAGGTGTCGAAAAAACATTTGCTTTACATTCACCATTAATTGATAAAATTAACGTTATTCGTAAGGGTAAAGTAAGAAGAGCACGTATTTTCTACTTACGTAAATTAAGCGGTAAAGCTGCTAGAATTAAAGAAATTAAAACAGTAAAACCCGTTAAATAATAATTAAACCACCGTTATTAAAATCAATGGTGGTTTTCTAAATTGATATAAAATAATAATAAAATGTATTAAAGGAGTTAAAAAAATGCCTAATGAAAGTACCCATAATCAAATTCATTGATTCCCTGGTCATATGATGAAAGCCATTAAAGCAATTGAAACTAAGTTACCAATTATTGATGTTGCAATTGAAGTTTTAGATGCACGAGCACCATTAGCAACAAAAAGTACTTTATTAGATCGTTTATTAGAGAAAAAAATAAGAATTATTGTTCTTAACAAAGTTGATTTAGCAGATGATAATTTTACTAAAGAATGAGTTACTTTTTTTGAAAGTCAAGGTTTTTCTGTTTTATTGGCAAAATCATTAACTACAAAAATGAAACCGCAGTTGTTAAATTTAATTACTAAATTAATGGAACCACAAATGGAAAAAGAATTGGCAAAAGGTATTGTTAATCCAAAAATTAAGGTATTAATTATGGGATTACCAAATACGGGTAAATCAACATTTATCAATAATTTATTACAACGTAAAGTAACACAAACTGCTAATATACCTGGTGTTACTAGAGGTCAACAATGAATTAAATTAAATCCAACGATTGATTTGTTAGATAGTCCTGGTATTTTACCACCAAAAATGAATGATCAAAAAGTAGTAATGATTTTAGCTTTAATTAAAGCAATTCCTGTTAAACATTTATTTTTAGAAGAAATGGCTAATTTTGCTTTAACATTTTTACTTGAGAATTATTATGAAAGATTAGTAAAATATTATAATATTAATTTTGAAATTAAAAATATTAATGATGAAACATTATTTCTTTATTTTAAGAAATTAGCACAAAAATATCATTTAAAATTGGCTAATGATGAAGATAATACTCATCGTGCCATGAATTTATTTATTAATGATTTACAAGTAGGGAAACTAGGATTAATTTCATTTGAAATACCACCTAAGATTTTAAAACATGAAAAGTAGTTTACGATACGAAATTGATAATTATTCATCAGGAACATTAATTGCTGGTTTTGATGAAGTGGGAAGGGGAGCTATTGCAGGACCAATTGTTGTTGCAAGCGTTATTCTTAAACCAAACTTTAATCATCCTTTAATTAAAGATTCAAAACAATTATCAGCAAAACAACGAATAGCAATGTATCAAATTATAATTGATAATGCACTAACAGTTGCTGTTAGTATTAAAAGTCATCAATTTGTTAATATTCATAATCCTAAGCAGACTAGTATTTTAGCAATGATAGAAGCATTTAATAAATTAAAAATAGTACCTGATGTGTGTTTAGTTGATTTTGAAAAACCGCAATTTCCTAATTTTCTAGGAAAAGTTGAAGCAATAGTTAAAGGTGATCAAAAATCACTTAATATTGCTAGCGCTTCGATTATTGCTAAAGTAGTAAGAGATAAAATTATGATTGATTATGATACTCAATATCCTAATTATGGGTTTAAAAATCATAAAGGGTATTATACAAAAAATCATCAGATAGCATTACAAAATTATGGTATTTGTGATATTCATCGTATTAGTTGTGCGCCCGTTAAAAAATATAGCGGAATTATATAATAGAGAAACTTTTATTATTACTATTATTTACTGGTAATAAGTTATTATCTAATTTATTTATATCTGTTGCTAATATTTTATTATTTTGAATATTAAAAATTTCTTTAATTGGTTTAGTTCCTTGATTTATCAAAATATTTTTAAATGATTGAAGTCCATGTTTTTGTAAATTCTTTTCTAATTGGCTTGTAGGTGTTGTAATATTATAGGCAACTTCTAAATAAAAGAATCTTTTTTGAAAATCATGGTCAAAATCTTGATATTTTTTATAGATTTTTTCTATTTTATTTATTATATTTTTATTTAATATTTTTTGAAAGGCATTATTGTTAATAATGCCTTTGCTAATATTTTCTAATAAATAGTGTAGTGGAAATAATTCAGTAGAATAACTAGTAACATTTTTATATGGTAATAATAAGTCATTGATTATTTCTTGGCTTTTCTCCCTTTATGTACTATTTTTAAATTTTATCACATAAATGCTGAGAAAAGCCTATCTACGGACTTCTCCCCACATTTTTAAATCAAACATAGCATTACAATTTCAAAACTAGGTATCTTATTGAATTTATATGCAGCTTCTTTTGCATATAAATGAACATGATGTTTTGCAACTTTGATATGTGTTTTAAATGTTCTTCTTATATGTTTTCAAACTGATTCAATTTGGTTGGTATTTACACCAGTTTTTGAAACATAGCTATCTTGATGATTGACTGTTTCATGCTTAGTGAAAACCGATTTAAAATCGCAATATCCTTTTCAAAAATCAGTATGTACATGACACTTTGAAGAAATGTGGTTTCTTGCAAACTGCAAAAGATTTTTACTTTTTGCATTTTTCAATACTTTCACAATTAATTTATTGGTTGTTTTTTCATAAATACCAACAATCAAGGTTTTATTCACCAAGGATCTTCCTTGTTTTTTAAAACCCATATGTGAAAGATACATTTCATCCATTTGCACTATGCCCTCAACAATAAATTGTGATTCTTGTTTGGCAATACAAGTTCTGATTTTATGACCCATTCTTCAAGCAGTTTTCAAAGTTACCCCCAATTCTTTTGCAACATCAGTTGATGGAATTCCATGTTTGGTGTTTATTCATCTAAAGATGAGATAAAACCAAGATTTCAAAGGTATTTGTGACTTGTAAAAAATGGTGCCATGAAGAATACTAAATGTTTGATGACATTTCAAACATCTTATTCTTCTTAAATCAGAAGTATTCAAATTTGTTCAATAACACCTGATACATTTATTTTCCTTCAAACTTACTATATATTTCAAACAATCTTGTTCTGTTTGAAAAGTATTGTTGAACTCATTCAATTTCATTGTTTCCTCCACAAGTACATGTGGGGAGAAGTCCGTATTTCTTTTTTAATATTGTATTTTTGTCTAATTTTATTAGAAGTTTTAATTATATTTATTTTAAAACAAAATTTATTATCTTTATTATCAATTACTAACATAGTTGAAAATATTTCTTTATATATTTTTTTTAATATTTTATTTTTCCTTTTTTATTTGGATATTTAATTTAATAAAAATCCTAATATAGAAAAATAGCTATATTAAGTATATACATTTATTAAATTAGAATAATTATATCTAAAAATATGAAATAATACTATTTATTTTTACTATTTATTTTTTATTATTGCTTTTCTTAATAATTATGGACAAATCTTATTGAGATTTTTAATTTAATTTTTTTGAAATAAACTTATATGTTTATTAAATTTTCTAGTTCTGTTATAATTAAACTATATTAATTTAAAGTAAAATAGTTTTTAATTTATAATTTAAGATAGTCAGGGGAATTATAATGACAAAGAGATTCGGTTATAATTTACTAGCATTTGTATATTTTTCAAATCAACGTCGCGGTACTGCTAAATTAGTTTTGAAAAAAAGTACATGTAAACGTATTATTAAAATTTACAAATAAGTGATAAGGTAAGATTATTATCTAATTTTTTAAGTAGTAATATTGTTTCTAAAATTTCAGCTTTAGCAGAAGAATCTTCAATGCCATATACTTTGATTGATGAAATAGTTTTTGTTATTCTTGAACAATGAGAACTATTTTTACAATGAAGTAAAAAAATAACAAATGCTCTTATTATTACTGTTAATAAAAATCTAGAATTTAGCGCTGATTGAGTAGGTAATGAGAATATTTTTGCAGAGTTAATAACCGAATATACTATTAATTATAAAGAATTGGGAATGAACACCATTATTTTTAATAATGGTTTTTCTTACGAAAGAGATGGTATTAAGTATAGTGCTAATGGTATTGCTAAAATTATTTTAACACCATGTTTATGAAAACAATTAGATAAATTAAATAATAGTTTTGAGATATTGCAATATTTAAGGAATGAACAAATATTTTGTTATCTTTCTTTAGAGCCAAATTCTGATAAAATTTTAAATTATGCTTTTGAACAATTGGCAGTTTTAATTTTTAATAATAAAAAATATGTTAATGATGCTTTTCTTAAGTTTAAAGTAGGTGTTGTTTTAGAATTTGAAGCAGTAGTGCATGAACAATTTCAATTAAAACAAAGGTAATGTTTAGTAATCTGTGTGACTTACAAAAATAACTATGTTTAATTAGTTCTAGTAAATATAATTAAATGACTAGAAAGAGTGAGTTACAGATGGCTAAAAAAGATAACTTTAATAATAATGATCCAATATCAAAAGCAGTAGATTTATTATTAGAAAATACTGAAGATTTAACAACAGTTTTTAAGAGGGAGGATTATATAAAGAATTAACAAAAGATTAGTAGAAAAGATGTTGAATTCTGAAATCAAAATTATTTAGGACATGAAAATCAACGTAGTAATAGTGGATAATATTCGTATGGTACAACTTCAAAAAATTAATAACTCAACAAGGTAAAATTGAAATTGATGTACCCAGGGATCGCAATATGATTTTACTCATAAAGTTAAAAAGACAAAGAAAGGATTTGATGGTTTTGATCAACAAGTTCTTTCATTATATGCAAAGAATGACTTTATCAGATATTAGAATCACTACAAGAGTTATATCATGGGTGCGATATTAGTGAAAGTGTTATTAGTCAAATTACTGATGATGTTATTGATGATGTAAAAGCATGGAAAATCGACCATTAGATAGTGTTTATCCGATTGTTTATTTTGATTGTATAGTAGTTAAAGTACGACAAGATAAAGGATTATTAATAAATCAGTTTATATAGCTTAGGATTGATTTAGAAGGCAAAGATTTAGGTTTATGAATTAGTAATGAAGGCGCTAAATTTTGACTTGCTAATTTTACAGAAATGAAAAATCGAGGCTTAAATGATATTCTTATTGCTTGTAGTGATAATTTAACAGGAATGTCAACAATACAATCAGTTTATCCTAAAACAGAACATCAATTATGCATTGTTCATCAAATCAGAAATAGTTTAAAATATGTCTCATATAAGCATAGAAAATCACTAGTTGCAGATTTAAAACCAATTTATACTGCGTGTAGTGAAGAACAAGCAATGCAAGCTTTAGAATCATTTGAAAATAAATGAAATAAACAACGGACTTCTCCCCACATGTACTTGTGGAGGAAACAATGAAATTGAATGAGTTCAACAATACTTTTCAAACAGAACAAGATTGTTTGAAATATATAGTAAGTTTGAAGGAAAATAAATGTATCAGGTGTTATTGAACAAATTTGAATACTTCTGATTTAAGAAGAATAAAGATGTTTGAAATGTCATCAAACATTTAGTATTCTTCATGGCACCATTTTTTACAAGTCACAATACCTTTGAAATCTGGTTTTATCTCATCTTTATGAATAAACACCAAACATGGAATTCCATCAACTGATGTTGCAAAAGAATTGGGGTAACTTTGAAAACTGCTTGAAGAATGGGTCATAAAATCAGAACTTGATTGCCAAACAAGAATTTATTGTTGAGGCATATGCAAATGATAAATGTATCTTTCACATATGGGTTTTAAAAAACAAGAAGATCCTTGGTGAATAAAACCTTGATTGTTGGTATTTATGAAAAAACAACAATAAATTAATTGTGAAAGTATTGAAAAATGCAAAAAAGTAAAAATCTTTGCAGTTTGCAAGAAACCACATTTCTTCAAAAGTGTCATGTACATACTGATTTTGAAAAGGATATTACGATTTTTAAATCGGTTTTCACTAAACATGAAACAGTCAATCATCAAGATATTATGTTTCAAAAACTGGTGTAAATACCAACCAAATTGAATCAGTTTGAAAACATATAAAGAAGAACATTTAAACACATATCAAAGTTGCAAAACATCATGTTCATTTATATGCAAAAGAAGCTGCATATAAATTCAATAAGATACCTAGTTTTGAAATTGTAATGCTATGTTTGATTTAAAAATGTGGGGAGAAGTCCGTAGATAGGCTTTTCTCAGCATTTATGTGATAAAATTTAAAAATAGTACATAAAGGGAGAAAAGCCTAAACAATATCCTCAAATTGCTAAATCTTGATATAAAAATTGAGATAATTTAATGGTTTTTATTAGTTATCCAGCAGAAATCAAAAGTGATTTATACAACAAAATGCTATTGAATCTGTTAATAGTCAATTACGAAAAGTCATCAGAAATAAAAAAGTTTTTCCTAATGATATGGCAGTTTTCAAAATATTTTACTTAGCAATTGAAAATATAATAAAAAAATGAACAATGCCCATTCAAAATTGAAATACAGCAATTGCTCATTTTATGATAAAATTTGAAGAAAGAATTAATCTGAACTAGTAACTTTGTAAAAGAAAGAAACACAGATTATTAAAAAGCCTCTATTAATTGTTTATTCTTATTATTATTGTTGACTTTAAAGAAATAGTTTCTTGGTTTTTTACTAAAGCAATAGAAAGTGTTAGTTCATCTCCGTCTGTTAAATTATTTGGACGAGGGAATGCTCCCCTTCTTTCAAAACTTATAACATTAAATTTTGCTTTTCAACCAACTAATTGTTCAAAGTTATTAAATTTAATAGCTTTTTCAGTTCTGCTTTTGCTTATTAATGGTACTTCTGTTTTATCTTTTAATCATTTATTAACAGTTTCTTCTAATTTATAACCCGCTTGGAAATACTCAATAGAACTTCCTTCATAAACAAATTCATTATAACTTAACTTAGCAGGACTATCACTTGCAAAAATATTAAATAAAGCATCAGTTCCAGTCATTACTTTTACTGTATATTTATCCCCTAAATTTGTTTTACCATCTTCTTTAAAGAATTGTAAATTATATGTCCCATCACCAACTACAAGTTTTTCATCATCATTTGGTTCTACAAATTTACTAGTAGAAACTTTTATATTAGATATTTTATTTTTAATTTTAGCAACTTCCGCTGCATCAAAAGTACCATCTTCAGGTGTTGTTCCTGATGTTAATTTCTGTTGTAAAACAGATTTTAAAAAATAGAAACTGTCTTTATCTTTAGCTTTGGCTTGACCAGTAGTTGCCTCTTTTTCTAATAATTTAGTAACCAAAATATCGGAATTATCAATTAAGAAAAAGGATGTATCTTTTTCTCAATCAAGTCTAATAGTTTTTAAACCGTTTCCTTCATCATTTGTTAAACCTAAATTTATTGATACTTGATCTAGTAATATTTTTACCTGATCTTCTTTGTTGTTACCACAAGCTATAACAGTAGTTACTGGTACTGTTGTTATGACACTAGCACCTAATAACTTTAATAATGTTCTCATATTCCTCATTTTTCTCTTAACCTCCTCAGTTAAATCTAGAATAGATGTGAGAAATTATCTTCAATAATCTTATGTAAAACATATTATTTTAAATAACTCACTAACACTATTATAATACATAAAAAAAATTTTATGGTTTTTTTACATCTTTAAGAGTGTATTTATAAATTATTAATAGTAAAATTAAATAAAAAACACTTATAATTTTAATTTTTAATATAATCAAAATATATTAAAAATATTTAAGATTTTAATTAAAAATTAAAATTATATTAGTATTTATTGTTATAAAGTAATATCTGAAAAAAATAAAAATAATAAAGTATAATATTTCTATAAATAAAAAAATATAAGTTTTTGACCTATTGTTTAAGTTTTAAGCAAGTAGGTTTTTTATTTTGAAAGGGGAAAAATATGAATTTAAAATTTTTACTATCTGAAATAAAAGTGTCATTATCGGATAAAAATTTCCCTTTAGTTATCGAGTAAAAATTTCCCAAAAGTGAAGTTATTATTTTATACTACCAAATATTTAATTTAAAAAATCTCTAATTAGAGATTTTTATTTTTTTAATACTAAACCCTATAAAATTTTAAACCGTTTGTTTATGAGCAAATTTGGTGACCTAAAATTGATTTTAAAGATATAATAGATTGCAACAGCAATCTCTCGTTTTTACATTTGCGATGAACTTGGTTTATATCCACTTATTGAAGGTTGATTTTGTAAATCTATCGAATTTATTGATTCTCCAATACCTTCATCATCAAAAGAGTTTAGACTTATTTCTTCAAAACCATCAGTTTTTATGTTTTCTCTTTCTAAAAATAATTTGTCTCTAGAAACATCATGATATAATGTTTTAACTATGTCTGACAATGTTTTTAAACGTTTTTCAAAAATAGTGTCTTCTATTTGTATTTTTAGTGATTTAATTTTAAATTCACCAAATCAATTTTCATATTGATTTAATTTAAGAATTCTATGATTTTTATCTTGAAAATAATCATCTAATACTTTCTTTCATATTTTATTTTCTAGATTTCGTATTTCTCTATCTTCTTTTGATAAAAAAATTTCATTTTTATCATTATTTTTTAGTAATTCACATCTTTTTAATTCTAAATCTTTAACTTTTTCTAAATGTTCTTCTTTAATCAAATTTAATGCTTTAATTTTTTTCTTTTTTTCTTTCATTATATTTTCATATTTTTCCATTAACTTTTCATTTCTTTTTTCGGTTGCTTTTTGATATTTTTTTGCAATTTGATTTTTTGAATTTACTTTTTTTCTAATTTTTTTATCTAATTCTTCTAATATATTTAATATTTTTTCTTCTTCAAGAAATTCAAAATTATAATTTAAATTATAATTTTTATTATATAATTCCATATATTCTGAATTTTTTATTTCTTCTTTTTCAATTTTTTGTTTGAAAAGATTCATTCAATCATTTATTTCTTCTGAATTAACTAATTCTAATATTTTTTCTGTATTCATATATTTTTTCATACCTCTTCTTATTTTATTTCAATTTTATAAAAAAACCCATTTACTTTAAAATAAAGTAAATGGGTTAAAAACTTATATTTAATTTTTCATAATTTATAACAAATTTTATAAATTATACAATCTTTTTTTAAAAAAAATAGAAAAAGTCCTCAAATAAAAATTTGGAACTAAATTTTTTAGAAGTTATTTGAAATTTGTTTTTATTTGACAGTTTAACTTTCCAAAATAATTTACTTTTTTGATAAATATTTTTGGGAAATTTTCACTCGATATTGACATATCTGAAATAAAAGTTGATTATAAAGAAATTATAGAAATTTTTAGAAAAATAGAAGCAAAAAAGGAAAATATTAAATCATTATGAGATGAATTAAGTAAGTATAAACAGCAATTACAGAAAGAAAAAAGTGATGATAATATTAACCAAAAATTATTAATTATTTATAAAGTTTCTGCTTTTGTTGAAGAAATGTTTTTAAATTCTTATCAATCAACAGAATATGATCCTGCTACTAGAAAAATAATTAGAGACAGTAAAATGGGTGAAAATTTTGTAAATGATTGAAATAATATTAATAAAATATTAGAACAAATTTTTTTTTACCAGAAGATGAAGTTGTAGAAATTTCAGAATTAGCAGATGATCAATTAAGTCTACTAAATAATGAACAAACGCAAACAAATCGTGAAAGTGAATGTTTTCCCAAACGATGTTTAATTTTATAAAAATGAAATAAAAATTAAAAAACTTTTCTCTAATTAGAGAAAAGTTTTAATTAACATAGTGCTTTAAATTTTACTAAAATATTGATTGAGGTAATAAAGTTCCAATACTTAACATTATTAAGGCAAAGACAGTAATACCAATAGTATATGGTCAGATTGCTCGATAAAAACTTGTTAGGGGAACTTTAGCAATGGCAAGTCCTGCCATCATTACACCTGCACTTGGTGCAAATAAATTAATTCAACCACTAGCCATAACAAAAGTAGTAATCATTCCTGAACCTAATCCTAAAGGAATTACTATTTTTGAAACAATAGGGAAAACAGCTTTTGCAAATCCTGATGTTGAAGGAATAACAAAGGCAATCAAAAGAAAAGCAAAAAAACCAATAATAACAATAGCAAATCTTGGCAATTTATCAATACTTTGCAATTGACCAACAACAACATGTTGCATTCCTGAATGTTGTAATGATCAGCCAATTCCACCAGCAACAGCAATTATTAAAGCAACACCTAATAATTCTGAAGAACCACTAATAAAATTACGAACATATTGTTCTTCGCCTTTTCAATCAATTGCTGCAATGATAATTGAAACAAAGAAAAATAAGAAAGCTAACATTTCAATATTTCAGTCACCAAATGCATTAATTTGACTTGTGAAATATGGAAAATATTTAATTAATGTATTGTGAAAATCATCAAAAATAGTTGTTCCTGTAATTTTACCTCATGGAATAATACAAAGCACCATAATTAAAAATGTTAATCCAAATAGTGCTAAAATAATTTTACGACGTTTAGTAAATTCAGGTATTTCTTCTTTATTAATAAATTCTTCATGATGCTCACTATGTAAGTGAAAAACAACTGATTTTTCAGGATTACGTTTAACACGGATTGCATATCACATAACAAAAGCAATAGTACCGATAGTTGCTAAAAATCAACAAATTAAACGTCAGATGATTCCATCACCCGGATTTAAACCACTAGCTTGTGAAGCTGTGGCAATAGCAAAGGGATTAAGTGTTGAAAACATAACACCAACACCAGCACCCAATAAAATCATTAATACAGCTGTAACAACATCAAAACCAGCAGCTAACATTGCTGGAATAATAATTAAATAGTAAGGAATAGTTTCTTCACACATTCCTTCAACTGTTCCACCAATCGATAGGATAGTCATAATTGAAGGAATAATTCAAATTTCTTTTCCGTTTAGACGTTTAACTAAACGACCAATTCCTGCATCTAGTGCACCTGATTTCATGACTATGCCAATATATCCACCAATTACTAAAACAAAAACAATAATATCACTGCTACCAATGAAACCTTTAATTGGAGCCAAAAATAAGTCCATGATACCTAATGGCCCACCGTCTTGTCAGGGGTTATCAGTGCTTACAGGCTTTGATTCATCTTCTAATCATTTACCTGTTGTTCCTGGAATCCAAGAAATAATAATAATTAGAGCAATAATAAAGAATAAGACTGTAATTGCTGTTGGCATTTTAAATGGAAATAAACGAAATTTTTTCTTTTTGGTAATTCCCATATATGATTAATACCTCCTTCTTTATTTTTTTAAAAGTATTATTATATAATACACTATTTATCATGTAGAATAAAAGATGTTTAAGCTTATTTTTTAAAATAACTTATTAAAAAAGTAGTATTTTTATTTAAGTAACATTATTATAATAATAGTTTTTAAAAAAATGTTATTTTTTTATTAGTATTATTTGAAAATTTAATTAAATATTAGTAGTATTTTAAAATAAAATTAGTTATTATAAATTACATATATTTTTTTATTTTTTTGATTTTATTGACTATTTCATTAATTAATGAAATCACTTTAAAGGTATATAATTATTATAATTGAAAGGAGAATATTATGTTAAAACTTTTTAAGAAAAAAGAAAGGACAAATCATAAATTAACTTTATCAGAATTAGTCTGGTTTGGTTTTAATTATACTGTTGGAATTACTTTTACTGCTAACTTTGCAATTTTAATTAATAAAGATAGTTTAAATTTAGGTTCTCATATGATTTGAATTTTTTTAGTAGAAGGATTAATTGCAGGAACTTGTGCTTGAGCTTTCTCAAGACTTTCAAGAGTACATCCGGGTAATAATGGTGCTGCTTATATTTATGTTAGAAGTAGTTATGGTCGCTTCTGAGGTTGATTAATTTCTTTTTTACAGTATGCTACTTTACCTGTTATAGTTAGTTCACAAATTGTATCAATGATTAGAATTAACTTTACTGATCCATCTTCTTTTTTATATGCTAATTGAGGAGTATGACAACATTTAGGATTAGATTTGATTGGAATTCTAATTTATGGTTTAGCTTCTTGTGTATTATTTTTAGGAATGGCTGCATTTAAAAAATTTGTGAATATTTCTAGTTATTTAAAATGAGGAACAACTTTTTTATTAATCATAGCAACTATTATATTATTTGTGATGGCAGGAACTTCAAATTGAGATATGACTACTTCTCATCAACAATTAACTGCTAATAACTTTTCACAAGCTTTTGCCATGTGTTTCTTTTTCTTTTTAGGATTTGAAACCTATTCAACAATTGGTAAAAATGTTAGAAATCCTGAAAAAAATATTAGTCGTTCATTAGTTATTGTTATGATTTTATCTACTATTTTTTATATGGCAGTAACAATCCTTATGATTGGTGCTGTTGCTGGTAATTTTTCAGATAATCCCAACTTAAGTATTTTTAAAATTTTAGGTGATAAAGCTCATGCACAATGATTAGGAATAATTGGTATCCTTGTAATGTTAATTTGTACTATTTCATTAAAGTCTAATGCTGGAATGCAAAATGCTTTATATAGTGGTGCTATTTTAGAACCATTATCTGTTGAGGGGTATATTTCACCTAAATATAAAGAATTATCAAAAGATAACATTCCATTTAAAGCTTCTAGATTAAATTTAGTTATTACTTTTTCTTCAGCTTTTGTATGATTAATTTTACCTGATATTATTGGAGTAATAGTTGATACGTTGCATCCTGTTTATAAGGATGGACAATTAGTTTTAAGTTCGATTGTTAATTATGGAACATTAACTGCTGAAGCCGGTATTATTATGGTTATTATTTATGTTTTTGTACTTTCCATTGCAATTAAACTGTCTATAGAAAAGAAATTGAAAAAAAATATTTTTGAAATTATTATTTGACTTGCAGCAACACTTTTCTTAGTTTGACAATTTGAAGAATGATTAAGATCTTTAATCAATGGTTTAATTTCGGGTGCAAGTCTTATTGGTAAAGGTGGAACTGATACTACAAAAGGAATATCTGATATAACTTCTAATGTTTTACAATTAATTTATTTAATTGCTAGCATTGCGTTTGCTCTAATTTGATACTTTGCTTATTATAAGCCAATGCAAAGAAAAAGAATGCTTACAAATCCTAAATTACAAGAAGAATTGGATAGCGAATTTAGAGTGAAAGATGATTGACCTTTTGTTGCAAAAAATCTACAAAATGAAATTGAAAATTATTTAGTACGTAATGTTTTAATTAATGGTGATGATAAAAACCCTAATTATACAATTGCTAAAAATGTACGTAAAGAATTATTGATGTCAGAAGGCGAATGGCGTGAAGACGAAGAATAAAAAAAGTTTAAAAATGTATTGGTTATTATAACTAATACATTTTTAGTATTTATTATTTTTGATAAATTTTTATAGTAATATTAAAGGTGTTAATAATGAATATTTTTTTATATTATTATAAAGTATATTGATGGTAGAAAGTAAAATATGATGTATAATGTTAATTGGATTCATTTCAATATTATGTTTAGAAGTAATTCTAAATTGTGGTTATTGTATTTGTAGTTCAAAAGTCATATTATTGGAGGTACTATATATGAATATGAAAAATATATTAAGATTAATGGGTGCATTAACATTAACAACAGCAGCTACTACTTCAGTTGTTGCTTGTGGTGATAAAGCTGGTGTAGCCATGAACGTAGAAGTATCAAAACAATTAGGGTTAACAGATGAAAAAGGAGAAGGTGTACAAACAGCTTCACTTGATACAACTGTCAAGGATAATGTTAGTTGAGCTGTTGCTGAAGCATCAGCAATTAAAGCTAGTAAATTATTAGGAGAGGGAGATAAAGCGGCAAATCAATCATGTTTTGATTTTATTGCTAATGTATTAAAAGTTAAACCAAAAGAGGGAACTACTTTTGCTGATGGAGTTTTTGATAAAGCTGTATTAGACGCAATAACTGCTGAAGTTACTAATATTAAACCAGAATTAGCTAAAATGGATGATAGTAAAGATTATGCTATTACTGGTGGTACTTTTAACTTCCAATTTAAAAAAGGTGAAGAGGCACTTGGTGATGTTTATGGCATTAAGTTAAAAGCTGATAAAACAAAAGGTGTTATTGCTGCTGGTCTTGCTGCAATAGCTGGTAAAATTGAAATAGTAGATACTGATGTTGTTACAAATTCAAATATTTTATTTGTAAAAGATGGAAATATTCCACCAGGTGCTAAACAAGGAGCAGCAATAAGTATTGTTGATAAAACAGATAATGGAAAACAATTTATGGCTTTAAATACGTTAACTGGCTTAAAAATTTCTGCGCAAATGGAATCGACTGATGCTGAAGGAACATGAGCAGAAGGTAAAAAATTAGAAATAAGTTATAAAACAGGTGATGTTAATTTTGATCCTACTACTGTAAAAACTACATTAACAGTTGCATAATTTTATAAAATAAAAATAATATTATTACTCCTTTTAATTTAAAAGGAGTAATTTATTTTTAAAAAATGTTTATTTTTCATATTTTTAAACATTATAAACATATAGTATATAATAAATATTGGAGAACTTATTATACGATGTTATATTAAAAAAAGTAACTAAGTTATTGATTTATAGTTATTATAATAAGTTTAAAGAATATTATTGGAGGTATATCTGAATATGAAAAATATATTAAGATTAATGGGTGCCCTTGCATTAACAGTAGGAGCAACTCCTTCAGTTGTTGCGTGCGGTAATAATGGTTCAAATATTCCTAATAATCCGCAATTAAATGGGAAATATGCAGAATTATTAGGATGATATAGTGATGAAAATACAAGTATAATTGATGAAGTAATAAATTTTGATAATCTTGGAACTTGTATTATCACTGCTGACTCTACTAATCTTATTAAAGATAATTTGTTTAAAGAAAAGTTATTAGTTGAAGGTTCTACTGATGGTAAATGGAAAGCAAAAGATGCTGATGCTGCAACCTTTTTAAGGGAATTGGGATTTACATCTGGTAATCAAGATAATGATTATTCAGAATCCGATGTTGATGCTATTACCAATTTAATTGTAACAATTAAAACTGCTGCTCCAGGTGAAATATCAGTTGCTGACACAACTGACTTTAAAGTAGCGGATGGTATTTGTCAAATTGATATTATGAGTAGCAAAACTGCTGCTAAGCTTGTTAAATCTTATAATATTAATATAAAGGCAGCAAATTTAAATGTTTCAAAGGTAATAACAAGTAATATTATAAAAGAACCTTTAACTGATTTAAAACTAACTGCTGATCAAGGATTCAAGGCCGATCAGCCAACTTCTGGTTTTAAATTAGAGTTTACTGATGAATTAAACAAAACAAAGTTTGAGTCTTTACTTAAAGTATTAAATACATCTTTTACAACTCATTTTTTTAGTTCACCTACCGGCACAGAAGAAATAAAAACTTTTAATGATGGTGAACTCGCATTTTTACAGTTACATTTTGATAGTGTTATTCTTGAAAAAAAATGGCTGTTGGAACTCCAGGCAAATAATAAATTTTCTAATTAATATAAATTAAATTTAAATCTATAATAAAATAATATATTTTATTATAGATTTACTTTATTTCTAAATAATTTAGTTGTAAAATTAAATAAGAACTAATACTTGATTTTTTAAATCTCTTTTCATTTATTTAAATTGAAAAAGGATTTATTTTATTTAAAGGTGGTAATCAAATGGCAAACAAATCATATTATGTTAATGATAACAATCAATTAAAAAATTATAAATTAGAAAAATATAAAATTGATAATGATTTAAAAATTTTATATAAAGTAACAACAACTTATAATGATACTGAACCTAAAATTTTAAAAGCATTACCAATTGAAGAGTTGGATAATAATACTATTGATTCTTTTTTTATGTTGATCAAACAAAATCAATGTGATAATTTTGCTGTATATTATGAAAATAATTATGATATTAAAAAAATTAATGATTTGATTACTAATCAAGAACTAAATTTTACATTTGAACAATTAGATTTTTTAAAGCAATTTTTTATTAGTATTAAAAATGTTGCTATTACTATATTTGATATGCGTATTAAGCCAATTATAAATAATACTGTTGATAGTAATAGTAGTAATAATGGTATTAGTAATACTTTTCAATCTAAACCACGAATTTTAAATTAATATTTTTTTCAAAATAATTTTAGAAAAAAATATCAAAATAAAAACTAAATATTACTTAATTATAATTAGGTTTTACTGATTAAATATTCCCATATTATCATTTTTATCTCATGATCCAATTCTATTTGTAATAATTTTTATACCTTGGCCTTGTGATAAAGTTTTAAAAAATTGATTAATTTCTTCAAAATGTTCAATTATTATTGAAATTGCTGTAGTATAATCTGATTCTAAAATACCACCAGCAAACCCAGTCTCATCTTTTTTAGTAAAATCGATAATAATGTTATAAAATAATTTTTGAAAATTACTTTGATTTTCATCATTATATATTTGTTCCATATTCAAAAAAATATCATAACTAATTTTTATAATTATTCAATCGTGAGCAGCAAAACGATATGTTACTTCAAATTGATTTTCATCATTGAATGTTTGTTTATTATAAATTTCTTTAAAATTCATTTCATTAACTAAGCATTTA
>NZ_JALMUW010000089.1:0-2808 GCF_023846195.1 Spiroplasma endosymbiont of Lariophagus distinguendus | reverse complement strand
GTAAGGAACTAAAATTAAAACTTAGATAAAAAAATATTTTTTGTTAAAATATAATTGATTTAATTTGATTTATGAAAGAGGTAATGATTATGAAACAATATTTAGATTTATGTCAATATGTTTTAGAAAAAGGATATAAAAAAGCTGATAGAACAGGCACTGGTACTGTTTCTACTTTTGGTTATCAAATGCGTTTTGATTTACAAAAAGGTTTTCCTATATTAACTACAAAAAAAGTTCATTTTGCTTCTATTGTTCATGAGTTATTATGATTTATTGCTGGTGATACTAATATTGAATATTTAGTTAAAAATAATGTTAGAATTTGAAATGAGTGACCTTATAAGAAATTTATGGAAAGTAAAAAATATCAAAATGAAACTTTAGAAGAATTTGTTGAAAAAATTAAAACTGATCATCAATTTGCTCTTGAATTTGGTGATTTAGGACCTGTTTATGGTAGACAATGACGTAATTTTAATGGTGTTGATCAATTGCAGGAGTTAATAGAAAATTTAAAAAACAATCCTTTTTCACGAAGACACATTTTATCAGCATGAAATCCTGCAGAAATTAAAAATATGGCACTACCACCATGTCATACTTTAATTCAATTTTACGTTTCTGATGATAAAAAATTATCTTGTCAATTATATCAACGTAGTGCAGATATTTTTTTAGGAGTTCCTTTTAATATTGCTTCTTATGCATTATTAACAATAATGTTAGCACAAATATGTGGCTATCAGCTAGGAGAATTTATTCATACTTTAGGTGATGCTCATATTTATAGTAATCATTTTTCACAAATTAATGAACAATTAAGTAGAAAACCAAAATCATTGCCAATTTTAGTTATTAATAAAAATATTACTAATTTATTTAATTTTAAATTTGAAGATTTTAAATTAGAACAATATGATCCATATCCGTTGATTAGAGGTCAGGTTGCAGTATAATGGTAATTTTAGTTTGAGCAATGACCAAAGAAAAGGTAATTGGTTTTAATAATAAATTGCCCTGAAAAATTAAAGAAGAAATGCAATATTTTCAGAGCATTACTTTAAATAAAAATGTATTAATGGGTTCAAAAACTTTTGAAAGTATTGGCAAACCACTAAAAAATCGTTACAATATAGTTGTTACTAATCATCAAGAACGTTATCAACAATTTCTAAATGATAATAATATTACTTTCACAAATGATATTATTTCATATTTAAAACAATATCAAGGTAATAAAAAAAGAGATATTTGTATTATTGGTGGTGCTGAAATTTATAAGCAGGCATGAGATTATGCTGATTATTTATATGTTTCAGTCATTAAAAATTTATATAATGGTGATCTTTTATTTCCTGTTAGTAATTTTTCTGATTTTAAATTAATCAAAACAACAGAATTTGCAGAATTTGTAGCGAATGTGTATCAAAGAAAGGAAAAAAAATAATAATGAACATTTGAAAAGCAATTTTAACTTGACCTTATTTATTACAAACTTATAGTAAATCAGGTTCAATGACAAGAAAGGTATTAAAAGACCCAAGTTTAGTTTCTGAAGCAAAACGATATATTTGATTGAAAAAACGTGTGCGTTATATTAAATGATTATATAATATTAAATTAACCGTTCATAACATTGAAAATTGACCAAAAAGAAAAGGTTGTGTAATGGTTGCCAATCATCAATCAAATTTTGATCCATTATTAGTATTATCGGTAAATGATTATAGTTTATATGCACCTTTAGGTTTTATTGCAAAAGAAGAATTAAAAAAAAGACATTTGGCACGAAGATTTATTTTTTTAATTGATGTTTTATTTATTGATCGTAATAATCCACGCACAGCCATTACGACTTTTCAAGAAGCAAAGGAATTAATTAGAATTCCGCGTACAATGATGATTTTTCCAGAAGGAACAAGAAGTCATCAACAAGAAATGCAAGAATTTAAAGCAGGTGCTTTTAATATGGCATATCAATCTTATGTACCAATTATTCCTGTTACTATTATTAATTCTTATCAAATTTTTGATCGAAAATATAAGGGCAAAAAAGATATTCATCTTATTTTTCATAAGGCAATTGAACCAAGTGAATTTATTAAATTATCTACTGATGTATTATCAAAGCAAGTATTTAATATTATTAAAAAAGGAATTGATGATTTTAGCAATAATAAAATTTAAGTAGTAATAATAAAAGGTTGTTAACTAACAACCTTTTATTATGTTTAAGAGTCAATAATTAATTTCTGATGTGATTTTTGTTTTTTATAATTACGTAAATTTTTTACTGATGTAATTATTAGTGAAGAAGATGTATATCAAATTATTACGATAATTAATCATAGTAGGATATTAATAAATTGTTCTTTATTTAAGCCAAGACCATTTTGTAATAATAAAAATACACTTAAGTAAGCACAAATAACACCAATTGATCCACCTAGTGTGAAAGCAATTGCTGGTTTAATTTCATAGTTTTTATCTTTAATAAAACGTGTACCAACAACTGGCATTAAAAAAGCTGCAGATCCCATCATAATTGGAAAAGCACATTCAGCGTTAAGACCTAATAAATAAGTAGTTGCCATTGCTGGAGCATAAATACCAATGCCTAATGCCATGAAAGCACCAAGGATAAAGAATATACTAATACCAACCAAATATTTTCATCAAATATCAAGACTATTATTATTACCCGCTGTTGGCATAATTCCAATTTGTTTTTGACCTAAAAGCATGATAATTGAAACAATAAATAATAGAACACCAATAAATAATTGTGATCAACTAAGTGAACTT
>NZ_JALMUW010000088.1:0-2818 GCF_023846195.1 Spiroplasma endosymbiont of Lariophagus distinguendus | reverse complement strand
AAGTGTGAAATTGTAGTAAGAATATTAAATTGGAAAGTGTAGTAATGTATCATTAAAAATGATATTAGTTTATTTTACTAATATCATTATTATATGAATAAAACTTTTTAAATTTTAAAGTACTTTTTCTAAATAAATCTTGACTTAATTTTATAGTTAAAAATTTAGATATGCAATAAAAAAATAAAATTAGAAAAATTATTTTAAATAAGCAATTGCTTCAATTTCAATTAATGCATCTTTGGGAATTCTAGCAACTTGAACTGCTGCTCTTGCTGGAGCGTGTGTACCAAATATTTCTTCATAAACTTTATTCATTTCAACAAAGTGATTTAAGTCTTTTAAGAAAATATTAACTTTTACAATATTATTTAAAGTAATATTAGCAGCTTCACAAATTGCTTTAATATTTAATAAACTTTGCTTAGTTTGTGAAGAAATGTCAGTGCCAATAAATTCACCTGTTTTACTATTAATTGGTAATTGTCCAGAAATATATAAAAAGTCACCTGCAATTATTGCTTGACTATATGGCCCAATAGCAGCAGGAGCATTAGGCGTATGGATAATATTTTTCATAGTTTATCACTCTTTCTAAAATTATTATGTTTTTGCATCATTGAATATATTAGTAAAATGTAGCGTTATTTTTAAGTTATTTACGTGGTATTAAATAATTAATTAGTAATATAAAATTAGCATCATTAATTATTAAAACTTGAACAACTATAAATATATTTTACATGTTTTTCTTTTCGTTTTTTTAATAATTATTTTTCATTTTAATATTTTTTCATTTTAATTTTAATTAAATATTTATTTAATATTTTATTATCAGTATTGAAAATTAAATTTTATTTTTATTTTTTAACCTTTATAAGTGTAAAAAAAATATTATTCAAATAATTTTATCATTTTTTTAGAAAAAAAATACATTTTATGGTTCACTTTATAAAATGTTACTATATAATTTGATTACAGACCAGTAACATTTTTAAATTGGTTTGAAGATAACGTAGTTATAATAATATCTATAATAGACATTATAATTATAATTCTTAAAACATTAGGAGGAAATTTTTATGGCAAAAAGTAATTCTAAAACAAAGACAGAAATTATTAAGATAGTGGCGCAAAAGTCTGACGTCACAATTGCCTTAGCGACTAATATTATTGATTTATTTTTTGAAGAGATAAAAGTTGAAGTTGCAAATGGTGGTAAAATTAATATACCAAAATTTGGAATATTTGAAACTATTATTCGTGAAGCAAGAACAGGTCGTAATCCCCAAACTGGTGAATCTATTGTAATTAGTGCTTCTAAAGCACCTAAATTTAAAGCGAGTTCTGAATTTAAAAAACATACTAATCAACAAACAGAAACTTTAGCTTCTTAAATTAAAAATTTTAAAAAATCAAGATAAAATGGATATATAATTTCTAATTTATATCCATTTTGTTCTACTTTTTTATATGTCAGTGCTTTTTTTTGAACTTTTAAAAATTTTAATTTTTCTCAAAAAACTAAAAAAAAGGCATTATGTTCTGAAAAATAAATAATAACAAAACTAATAGCATTAAGATAAAAAGCATTTTCTAAGTATTCAAGTTGATGTTTTTTAAAATTATTTCATGGTAATGTTAAAGACTTAGTACTTTTTGCTTCAAAACAAAAATATTTACCATGATAAACTCCATGATAATCAACATTACTTTTTTCTTTAAAAATTTTATTGTTTTGATATAAAATTGATGGATTTTGTTTAAAAATTAGTGCTTGTTTTTCATTATTTATAATTTCAATAGTATAATTAATTATAGTTTCAAGAAACATTCCACGGTTAGCATAAAACATTATTTTAATTCCCCCTTACATATAGAATATTACTAACTTTGGAATAGTTTTCCTTTTAATTAAAGGAGGTATAAGTATGAATATTTGTAAAAAGGATATTATAGATAAAGAATTTACTGTTGATTATAAAGGCTATGAGTCTAAAGAAGTAGATTTATTTCTTGATTTAGTAGCTACTAATTATGAAATACTAGAAGAATTTGTAAATAAACTAAAAAAGCAAAATGCAATTTTAGAAAATAATAATTACAAGTTACTTAAAGAAATTGATGTTTTAAAAACACAAATTTTAGTTTTAAAACAAGAAAAACAAAAATTAGAAGAAAAAGGTGTAGAAAATGTTGATATTATTACGAGGTTAAGCAAATTAGAAAGTATTGTACATGAAGAATAAATATGTTATAATTTTTTTCTAAAAGAATAAAAAATGAGCTAATCGCTGCATTAGTATGTAGAGGAAAGTCCACGCTCGCACTTTCTGCGATGAAAGTAATGTTTGTGTTAGAGAAAACAATAACTCTAAGCAGTAATTCTGACGGCTGACAAAAACCTAAGTTTTTTATTAAATAAGGTTCTAGTCTATAAAAGTGTCATAGAGACGAGTTTTAAGGAAACTTAAAAGCTGGAACGAGATAAACCCCACAAGCGAGAAACCCAAATTTAGGTAGGGGCATTGGTTTATTAGAAATGAATAATAAACCGAACTATTGTTTACAATAGTAGATAAATGGTTAGCACTTGCAAGAAGCAAGAACAGAACATGGCTTATGATTTTTTTATTCTTTTTTTGTATTGTAAATTATTTGATTGAAGGTTTAAAAATGACTGAACTTTTAGTTTTATTAGATAAATTTAATTTTAGAATTAGTTGTTGTGAAAGTATTACTGGTGGACTTTTTGCTCAAGAGATTACTAGTATTGCTGGTGCTTCTAAATATTTTAGTGGTGGTGGAATGGGGCACT
>NZ_JALMUW010000087.1:0-2838 GCF_023846195.1 Spiroplasma endosymbiont of Lariophagus distinguendus | reverse complement strand
CAAATTAACATTTTATAGTATGCCAAATGATTACGAAGGGGCTGTAAGTGATGATTTTAGTATTTGAGCAGGAACATATCAAACAGTTGGTAAAGCAAGTGGTAATATAAGATTAATTAAAAATAACTTTTTATTAGCAAATAATACTTATAGTTTTAAAAATAAGTATAACTATCCAAAAGCAGTTAATCCACCACCGCCAACAAAAATACCTCATTCATTATTTATAGATTTAAGTAAATTTTCATTTAAAAATATTGATAATAGTCAAAATTTATATCAAGGTTATGTAATTCAACCTATTAATGAAAAAGATTTATTAAAAAATGGATTTTATATGTTTTATGAAATTAAAGTTAATGATTACGGTTATCAACTAATGAAAGATTTTTTAAATGATTACAAAAGTTTTGAAGTAAGTTGAAATTATACTTTAACTGCAAACTCCGGTGATATTTTTAATAAAAAAAGTAGTTCTAATCCTATTATTATTGATGATATTAAAAATTTACCAATTTATGAAGGAAATATTGATTTTATATATGGAGATAATGGAATTTATCATAGTGTTGATGGAAAGAATGTTAATGGTCACAATTGTACTTTTAATTTATATAGTGAATATAATACCGCTAGATTAAATAAGTATAGTATTGAAATAAATGGAATAATGTCCAAAAATATTATTACAAAAGTTGATGATACTAATATTAATCCAAATTCAGGTTATCCAACTGCAAGTTTTATAACATTATGAAAATCAATATATATTAATAATAAAAATAATTCAATTTGTATTTACATATTTTCATTAAGAGCAAAATATGATGATGCAATTATTAAATATCCCGTTAGCAATGAAGTTAATTTTAATAATATACAAATTTCACCAAGAGTGACATAACAATTAGAAAGGTGGTGGTAATTATGGTAAATGAAAATGAAATGAAAGAAGGTAATACTATGGAAGAAAAAGAAAAAGATGAAGAACAAGAAAGTGAATCAAATTCAACAGAAAATGAATCAAAAGAGCCAAAAAGTGAACCAAAACCCGAAGAAAATGAATCAAAACCAGTAGAAAGTGAATCAAAAGACAAAGAAACTGAAGAAGTTAAAGAACCAACTTTAGAAGATAAATATAAAGAATTAGAAGAAAAATATAATGTTTTATATAAAGAAAAAACTGATAAAGATAGAGAAATTAGACATTCAGAAAGTTATAAAAAATATGATTTATTAGAAGAAAATATTAATTTATTAAAAAGATATCTTGGAGATAAAGAAGATATTGAAGAAAAATTATCATTATTAAATAAAGATTTTCCACATTTATTTAATAAAAATAAAGATACAAATATTAGTAATTCTTTAGATGTAAAAGATAAATTTAAAGAAGAAAAAGAAGATGAAGTAGATACTAGAAAAATAGGAATGGTAGGTTAAAAATATGACAAAAATTGAATTTAATGAAAAATATAGAAAACAAGATATTAGAATTGATAGGGACTTTGAATTACATATTGACAATTGTTTTAAATTTACTGATGTTGATATGTTACAAAATGCAATTAGTGATTATAAAACATTAATAAATGAAATGCCACAATTAGTTAAAGATTGACTATTAGGCTAATATAGAAGGAGAATAAAAATGGCAATTATTACAACACAATCAACAACAATTAATGACCCTAGTAATCCAACTGGGAAATTAGATTTATCAGTTAAATATATTAAAAATTTAAAAGTTTTATTATCAAAAAGAGTAGCATTAATTAATGCAACAGTAGAAAATAGAGAACAATTAGATGCTGGTACTGCTATTTATAATATTACTAAAAGAAATCTTACAGATGATTATGATGCAGGTTCTGGTGCTAATGATTTAACAGCAACAAGAGTTGAACAAATTTTATTAGATAAAAAGAAACAAATTACTTTTGAAGAAGAAACACTTGATTTAAAACGTTTAGGTGCAAAATATGAAGATGGTAATGTTCTGGTATCAGATAGTTTAGCATCAAGTTGAATTGATGCAAAGGCAAAATCAGTAGAAACTTATTTAGTAGCAAAATTATTAGCATTAGCAGTTAAAACAGCAAAAGATAATGGAATTATTAATATTGCATTACCAAGTAATCCTAAAATAGATGATTATAGAATGCTTTTATGATTAAAAATATCAAATACATTAGCAACATTAAAAGCAAGAATTACTGATGAATATATTGGTACAGATGAAGAAGATTATACATTATGAGTATCTAGTTTCTTTAAACCATTAGTATTATTATCAACAACTACATTAGGTAGTGATAGTGCTTCACAAGCATTAAAAGATGGTAAAATTGTAGAAATTGGTGGTATTAAAATTGTAGAATGTCCTTGATTAGGTAGAAATTATCCAATTGCAACTATTGATAAAAAAGAAGGATTTAATTTTTTAGGATGTGATGCTGTATTAGTTCATAAAGAAGCATTAGCATTTCCATTTAATCGTGGTCAAGATAATATTTTTGTTTTACAAACTAATGGTAATGTTAAGAATTTTCATAAGTTTTTAGTTTCAGAAGGTAAAGCATTAAGACCAGATTTAGTTAAAGGATTTACAGTTACTTCAAGTATAGATATTGCTACAGCAATTGAATTTACTAATTTAGGTGCTATTACTATGGCTGGAGCAACACCAACTGCAGATGAAGTAGAAAAAGCTATTATTGCTAAAAATCCTAATTATCGAAAAGGTAATGCTAATTTTTCAGATTTAACAGCAACAAGTGCTAATGTTGAAGGTAAAACTTTATATGATGGTTCTTTACAAGTAACTTTTACAAAGAA
>NZ_JALMUW010000086.1:0-2943 GCF_023846195.1 Spiroplasma endosymbiont of Lariophagus distinguendus | reverse complement strand
CTGGAAAATAATGAAATTTTTCAACTTGAATTAAAATAAAAGTTTTTTATAATTCTTTAATCTTGGCATTGATTAAAATTTTTTGATTTTGATACTTTTCTAATTTTTGCTTTTCTATTTCAACTTTTGTTGGTGGTGCCTTTGCTAAAAATTGTTGGTTACTTAAAATATCTTTACTACGTTTTATTTCATTTTCAATATAAACTAATTGCTCTTTTAATTTTGCTAATTGTTCTTCTTTATTAAATAAATTTGAAACATTAATTTCTATTACTGCTGAATTAATAATTTTAATTATTTTATTATTAACAGACAACGGACTATCACTAATAGTAACAATTTGACTATTAGTTAATTGTAATAAATAAGGATTTAAAGTATTTTTTTCTAATTCAAAAAAAGAATTAGTCGTATTGATATGAATAGTTAACGGTAATTTTAAAAATAAATTAAGTTCTTTACGAATTTCTCGAATATTACCAATAATTTCAATTAATATTTCAACAAATTGTGTTACATCTTTTGTTTTTTTCATAACTTTAACTTTAGGAAACTTATTTGTTAAAATGCTATTTTTATACCCCATTTCTTCATAAATTGCTTCTGTGATAAAGGGAATAAAGGGATGAACCATAATAATAATTTGTTGTAAAACATAATATAATGTTTGTAATGAGTTACTTTGTTGCTCTTGATTTTGTAAATTAACTTTATTTAATTCAATATATCAAGAACAATATTTATTTCATATAAAATTTGATAGTGCTTTAACTACTAAAACAAATTCATATTTTTCCATATATTGCTCTACATAAATAATCAATTGATTAAGTTCTTGTAAAATTCATTGATCAATAAATGATAATGAATTATTATAAACAATATTTTCATCCAATTGAAAATTATCATCAATATTCATTAGTACATAACGTGCAGCGTTTCATAACTTATTATTGAAATTTCAAGCTGACTCAACTTTAGTAATACTAAATCTTAAATCTTGACCCGGAGCACAATTGCTAACTAAAAAGTAACGTAAAGCATCCGCACCATACTTTTTAATAACTTCCATTGGATCAATTCCATTATTTAATGATTTTGACATTTTTCTACCTTGTTCATCACGAATTAAACCATGAATTAAAACATTAGTAAATGGTTTTTGATTAGTAAATTTTCAACCCATAAACATCATTCGTGCAACTCAAAAAAATAAAATATCATAAGCAGTAACTAATACTGATATTGGATAATATTTTTGCAAATCAACATTTTTTTGTGGTCAATCCAAGGTTACAAAAGGTCATAAACCACTAGAAAATCATGTATCTAATACGTCTGATTCTTGAATATAATCGTTAATTGGTGATGGTGGATTAGTATCAACATAAATTTTCTTAGTTTTTTTATGATATCAAACTGGAAACGAATGACCTCATCACAATTGACGAGAAATACATCAATCTTGAATATTATTTAATCACTGCAAAAGTTGTTGTTCAAATAATATTGGATGAAAATCAATCTTTGTTTTCTTATTTTTTTGTTTATAAATAATCATTTCAACTAATGGTTTCATTTTTATGAATCATTGTTGTGATAAATATGGTTCAATAATAGCGTTACTTCTTTCTGAATAACCAACTTGATGAAGATGGTCTTCAACCTTTACAACTAAATTTTCTTTTCTTAATTGTTCAACTAATTGTTTACGACATACCATTCGATCTTGATTAATATATGATTGTGCTAATTCATTCATAGTTCCATCAACATTCATACAAATAGGCATTGCTAAATTGTGACGTAATGCAATTTCATAGTCATTAGCATCATGAGCTGGTGTACATTTCATAGCACCTGTTCCAAAATTCATATCAACATAATCATCAGCAATGACTTTAATTAACATTTTATTAGCCGGATTAACAACCATTTTACCAATAAATTGTAAATAACGTTTATCTTTACTATTTACAACTATACACTGATCAGCAAACATTGTTTCTGGTCTGGTAGTAGCAATAGTAATAAATTCACTACTATTTTCTATAAAATATTTTAAATAATACATTTTTCCTTTTGTTTCATGATAATTTACTTCAATATTAGAAATAGCGGTTTTTAATTCTGGATCTCAATTTACTATCTTTTTTCCTCGATAAACTAAACCTTCTTTATATAACTTTACAAATACTTCATTAACTGCTTGCTTAACATTTTCATCTAAAGTAAATACTTCATGCGAATAATCTAATGCTAAACCAAGTTTTGCTCACTGTTTTCTTATGTTTTGTGCATATTCTGTTTTTCATTTTCATGCTTGTTGTAAAAATTTATCTTTACCTAATTCTTGCAAATTAAGTTTTTGTTCTTCTTTAATACGTTGTGCAACTTTAACTTGCGTGGCAATGCCAGCATGATCCATACCAGGTATAAATAAAGTATTAAATCCTTGTAAACGTTTATAACGAATTAATAAATCTTGGATAGTACTATCTCAAGCATGACCTAAATGTAAAAGTCCGGTTACATTAGGTGGTGGTAAGATAATAGAAAATGTAGGATTAATAGAACTAACATTTGCCTTAAATAATCCAGATTTTACTCATTGTTCATAACGATCCTTTTCAATTTCAATATGATTATATTTTTTGTTTAAATTTCTATTCATTTGTTATACTCCTTTTTAAAATAAAAAAACATTCCACAAATAGGAACGTTTTTTAACGCGGTACCATCCTAATTCATTTACAAAGTAAATGCACTTAATTATTATTTAAATTGCTAATAATATAAGTTACCTTCAAATTAAACTTGCTTAGTTTACAGCAACCACTAAGTCTCTAAATTACCATTTAATTTTACTCTTTTATATTTTAAATTAATTATGTATTTTATTTTACATTGTTAATTTTAAAAAACAAGACATTTGAGAAAAGG
>NZ_JALMUW010000085.1:0-3036 GCF_023846195.1 Spiroplasma endosymbiont of Lariophagus distinguendus | reverse complement strand
CAAAAGATAAATTTGAGTTTGTAAATTTATTTTTAAGAGGCGGAAATGATCAAGGAAAACTTTATTTAGAAGTTCATCAAAGTTTAGTTGCAGAACATTATTTAAATTTAAAATCTGATTATACAAATATTTATTTACCTTATACAAAAGAAGTTACAAGTAAGTATTCGTTACGTTTATATGAATATTTACGTAGTTATTTGTATATGAATGCTAAAACTAAAAAAACACCAAATTTTAATCATGAATGAGATTTTGAAAAACTTGCTAAAATATTAAATTTAAGTTTAAAAAGTAGTTATTTTAAACAAATTAATATGTTAAAAACTAGAATTTTAGAAGTGGTGAAAAAAGATTTAGCAAAAACTGATATTATTTTTTCTTATGAATTAATTAAAGTAGGTAGAAAATATAGCAAAATAATTTTAAATACGCATTTGGATTTAGAAAAATTTAATGCTCAAAGTCCTGAACTTGAAAAAGTACCAACTAGAAAAGAATATAAAAAATATGCAAATAAATCAAAGCTAATGGCAAATAATTTTAAAAAACAAAAAAGTAACATAATTGAAAAGCAACTTTTAAGTAATGATGAAATTAAAAAAATTATGGAAGATTTTGATAATCATTAAAAATTATTGGAGATATTAATATGCATAAAATAATATTATTTAAATAAAACAAAGGAGGTAATTTATGAATGTAGAAATAATTGGTTGATTAGCAGTTGCTGTAAATAGTTTTATATTTTTACCTCAAATTATAAAAATTATTAAAACAAAAAGAGTACGTGATTTATCGTTTTTCATGTTATTAATTCAATTATTATCTTGTTTTTTATGAATAATTTATGGAATATTTATAAAAAATTGAGAAGTTGTAAGTTTAGATTCAATAATTTTAATATCTACAATTATTATGTTAGTTTTTAAATTAAATATTCATTATAAAGAACCATAAAAATAGACCACCATAATTATGGTGGTCTATTTATATTAAAAACTTTTCTTTTTAACAAACCGTTCTTTTTTAAAAAATTTCCAAAATAAACTTCATCTAAAACTTAAATTTCTTACAAATGTTTTCATAAAAAATCAACTCCTTGAAATAAATTTAAATTTAAAATTCCTTAACTAGGAATATTTACATTTTAATAAATATTTAATTATTTTTCAACTTATTTAAATGGTAGAAAATATTAAAAGTTATCATTTCTGATAACTTTTATATTAGGTGCCAACCTAATAGAAGAAAAATGTATATATTATTTGTAACTTACACTTATGTAAGTATTTATATTATATAATATTTTTTGAAAATTATTTTATTAAATTTTGTAAAATAACTTTTAGTACCTACATACTTTAAAAAGTATGTAGGTACTTTATATAAAATTAATTTAATTAAATTATATTATAGTATTTAAAGTATAAATAGTATAAATTATTAAAATAAGTTATTTATACTATTTTAATGATAAAAAATAAATTAGTATATAATAATTATTAGTAATACTTTTTAAAGTATGTAGGTACTTTATATAAAATTAATTTAATTAAATTATATTATAGTATTTAAAGTATAAAAAGTACATAAAGTTTAATTATATAAAAAGGGAGAAAGATAAAATGCCAAATATTTCTAAAAAAAATGAAGCAAAAATTATTAACACAAAAGGAGTTAAAGAATTAATTACTAATTCTGCTTCTTTCAATAAAACTTCTGACTTTAAAAAAATTAAAAATGAAGAATTTATGCCAAGAATGAAATGTGATTCTATATTAGTTAAAAAATTCAGAGAAGAAGCACAAAATAAAAAATGGTTATTAACAACTTTAATGAATGAAATTTTAGAAGAAAGATATGGAAAGATTATTGATGAAAGTGAGAGTGAATAGTTATGAAAATGATTTCATTTGCAGTAAAAAAAGGTGGAGTTGGAAAAACTACTCTTTGTAAAAATATCGCTTATAAACTTGCCTTAGAAAATAAAAAAGTGTTACTTATTGATTTAGACCCACAAGCTACACTTACTTTAAATTTTAGCAAACCAGAATATAATAAAAATAAAACCTTAAAAACAATTTTAACAGAACCAACAATGATATTTTTAAATCAAATAGTGCAAAAAACAAAATATGAAAATATTAATATTATTGTTGGGGGAGAAAACTTAAATAAAACTTCATCTTTAATAAATCTTAACTATCCAAATGAAAAAGAACAACTTTTATTAGCAGAAGTTATTTATCAAAATAATAAAGAAATATTCGATAGTTATGATTATGTTTTAATTGATTATCCACCAACTATGCAAGAATTAGCATTAAATTTTTTAACACTTTCTGATTTAATTATAGTTCCTTTAACTGATGATGGTGGTTGTTATAAAGGATTATTAGATTTAAAAAATACTTTAAATATGGCTTGTCGTATCCTTAACAAGGATATACCACCAATTAAAATTTTGTTAAATAATGTTAAAAATAATGATGTAAGTGCTACTATTTTTAAATGATTACAAGATGATAGTTTAGAAAAACTATTATTAAAATCACAAATTAAACATTCTGACACTTTTGCAAAAAATACTGTTAAACTTGATACAATTTGAACTAACCCTACTTATTGACGTCAAAAACAAGCATATGAAGAACTTATTGCAGAAATAATTTAGTAGTTAAAAATAAAAAAAACACTTAACCAAAAATGATTAAGCGACTCGGGGGCTATACCCTCTTGCACAGCATTACCTGTACTAACAATAATATTATATACTACATTAAAAAGGTTGTCAAACATAACTTTATTCATTATTTTAGAAAGAAAGTCAAATTATGCAACAAAAATACTGATGAAAATTGCAAAAAGGAACTGGCATTAAAGTTCAAATTCCTAATGATATTAATAAAGAAACTGGTAAGCAAAAGTATCGTCCAGCAATAGTAATTAAATCTTATCCAAGTCATGTAAAAGTGCAATTATTATCAACTCAACCAAATAAAGATGATTATTATAAAATTACTGTAAATAATA
>NZ_JALMUW010000084.1:0-3115 GCF_023846195.1 Spiroplasma endosymbiont of Lariophagus distinguendus | reverse complement strand
TTCTATCATGAATAGGCGTTTGATTTGCTAATTCAATTTCTTGCCTCAAAGTACTTGAACCTATAGAATTTGGCTCTAAATATTTTATAACAAATTCATATAAAATAAAAATTTTGTTTCCTTCTCAACCACGAGTTGAATAATTTTCATCTTTTAAATTTTTTATAAGAAAGTTATATAAATCTTGTTTATCTACAAGAGTTATTTTAACTTCTCATTTTTTCTACAGTTACTGCTATATTAAACAATTTAGATAACGTTTTTAATTCATCATTATATTCAATTTTAATAGCAGACCTCGCCAATTCTAAAGCTGATATACTTTCACTATTTCCATTTATATTAATTTTATTTATATCTTTTTTATCCTTATTATAAGTTTCAACAATATCAATTACTCACACGGCATTATTTAAATCTGTATCTAAAGATTTAATTGATTTATTAAATCTATAACTTAATTTTTGTTTAATTTCTTTATTTTCAAATTTATTTTTTTTATATTTAAAAAACATATCTTTTAAATCATAAAAATATTTTAGTCTTGATCAAGATCTTTTACCCTTATTTTCACCAGCATGTCTTGTATATATTATTTTTCAAATTTCATCTTCATGCTTTACATCTGCTAATGGCACTTCAGTTACATTCAACTTATTAAAATTAGGTTTTTCTGGCAATTGTAAAATCTTAATAACTTTTGAATAATTTTTTTTATGCGAAAAATTTTCTAAAATAGTTTTATATTTATCAAATTCTGTAATTAAATACATACACATTATTCTTCTATTACCTTCAATTGAATAAAAGAATTGATCTTTACCTTCTAAAATAAAAATTTGATCCATAGCAGCATTGTAACCTAGCATTAATTGTTCTAATAAATCTAATAAATCATCTCATTCACCTTCATACTGTAATAATTTTTTAATATTTTCATAAATGTCATAATTTAAACCATAATTTATATTAAGTAAATCAATTTCAATAGATCTAGTATACCTTGGATTATGTGGAAGTAATCTTATTTCTGTATAAGATTTCAATTTTAATCTCTCCTTTAAATATTTTATACCTCTTAATAAAAAAACATTTTAACAAAAATATTCACGTTTTAATTATATAAAAAATACTAAAATTATTAAATAATAATTAAAATTTTATTATCTAGTTACTATTTTTTATTATCTTTAAAATACTCACTACGAATAATACTAAATATTTTACAATCACTAACTTTACCATCTTTAATAAAATTACTACGAGAAATTCCTTCAAACTTCATGCCAACACTTTCCATCGTTTTCGCTGAAGCAATATTCTCTTTAACACAACTACCTTCAATTCTAATACTATTAGTATTTTCAAATCCATACTTAATAGCAGTCAACAATGCCTCTTTGGCATAACCTTTACCCCACTCTTTTGGATTAAAAGCATAACCTATTTCCAAACATTTAGTATGAGCAAAATATCTAATAAAACCACAAGTACCGATCATCGTATTGGTTTCATCATCTTTTAATTGCACTGCTCACATTAAAGAACTTAATTGTTTATATTCTTGTAATAAAGAATTAATAAAACCAATACTATCATTAATACTTTTATGAGCTTTTCACGGTACATATTTTGTCATATTTTCATTCTTCGCATAATTAAATAATGCTTGTGCATCATTTAAAGTAATGGGTCGTAGTTTTAAACGTTGACTTTCTAAAACTGGGATAGCAGGTAAACGATCAATATCATTCATAATTTTCTCCTTTAAATATTTTTAAACATATTTATTATATATTTTCATAATTTTTTCAACACTTGGCAATAGTTTATTAACCTGACTAACACTATAAGTAACTTCCATATTTCTAACAACACCATGTGAAACAAAAAAAGTATTTAAATAATATGTACCATAATAATATTTAATTGCTTTTAAACTGCCGCCAGCTGTTAAACCTGTTGCAACAAAACGGACATTTTCATCTTTTACTAAATCTTTAGCAAAATAATATTTATTATATGATAATTTATATTTTTTAATAGCAATATCTTCAATATTAATACGAATTTTAGTATCTTCATCAGTGGGTCATATTGTTTGATAGGAAATTAACTTAGTTTTAATATTGCCGCCAGCACTTAATGCTAATGCTGCCATTAATGCCCCTTCAGGAGCACCACCAATACCATAAACAAAATCTGCTTCCTTATTAATAACATCAATAGCAGCAAGCACATCACCATCACCAATTAAACGAACAATAATACCTAAATCATGCAACTTTTCAATTATTTTTTGATGTCTTGGTTTATCTAAAATAATACCAATTAAATCATTATGTTTTTTCATTTTTTGCATAGTTTTAATATTAGTAATAAAATCATCTTCATTGTTAATAGCATCTTGTAAATCGGGTCCAACAAATAATTTTTCCATATACATTTCTGGTAACTTTAAAATAGTATTAGGTGCTGCTGCTGCTAAACAAGCAATACTACCAGCAATATTATAAGCAGCAGGATAAGTACCTTCTACTGGATCAACTACTAAATCATAAGTTAAAGTTTTTCCTTTTCCTAACTCTTGATTAACAAATAACATTGGTGCTTGATCTAACTCACCTTCACCAACGATAATACGACATTTAATAGGGGCATTATCTAACATAATTGTCATTGCTTCAACAGCAGCAAAGTCAATAGCATTCTTATTTTTACGACCAATAAATTTATAAGCAGCAATTGTTGCCATTTCTACTGCTCTAATTAAATACATATCCTTATTCATATTTTTCTCCATAATTAAGATGTTCATTGTTAATTATATGATAATTTTTAACAAAAAACTTAATTATTAAATCTCTTTCTTCGTTAATTTTACAAAATTTGTAAATTATAAATTCAAATCATAAAATAAAAAATTACAAAATAAGTAAATAATATTTTAAATTCCAGATAATTTAATTATCTGGAAAATATGCATTATTTATAAGCTTAAAACTTTTGATTATATATTATTTGTAAATGCTACCTTTTGTTCAGAAAGTACTAGACCAACTGATACTTCTTGGTTTATTAATTCAACATCTGCTATTTGTAATACATTATTAGA
>NZ_JALMUW010000083.1:0-3160 GCF_023846195.1 Spiroplasma endosymbiont of Lariophagus distinguendus | reverse complement strand
CTTAGAAAAAAGAAATGAAAAAGAGAAAAGGAAAAAAATAAAATCTAATAACTTTTTTACCAAATGTAAAAATGATAATTCTATCGTAAATAAAAATAATGTTTTTGAAAAATGATATCGAGATAAACATAATGCATATATGAAAATTAAAATTAATAAAATAACTTGAATTAAAATATTTATATTATTTTTTTTGATAAAAGAAAAATCAATTTTTATTGAAAAAATAACTGAATTATTTAAAAATTTTTGAAATCGAACCTCTACAAAGCTTGAGGAGGAAGATTTAACTTCTTTTTCTCATTTGATTTGAGCAAATGCTAATATTTATTATGATATTTTTCAAAAATTAGAAAAAAATGAATGCATTCGTATTAATTCATATATGGGTTATCCAGAAGGATATTGAACAACAGAAAAATTTAATGATTATAATGAAATTGTTGATAAAAATAATGATGTTATTGATTGAACAACATTTAATGATAGAAATCAAAATCAAAAAGTAACTGATGAAGATAAATGGTGATTAAAATCTGCTGTTGACCTTCGTAAAAAAAGATCTGATAATTGAAAAAACATGTGGTGACCATTTAATGAATCAAATTTTATTTTTGATAATCTACCAAATGTTTTAACTAACACTGATGGTTTATATTTAGAAAATTTATCAAATTTGACTCCAGAAATTATTATACAAACTTTATCTTACAATAATCCTTTATTAGATGTATCACAAATTTCTGTTAATATTAATGAAAAAAAAGGAATTATTAATATCAAACCAAGTTTTCTTTCTAAATATATAGGAAGTGTTGAGATTCATTTATCAAATAAAAGTAAAAAAAATGAATCAAAAAAAATGAATTTTAATTTTAAACAATTGCGATTAATAAATAATCAATATGATGTTTTAGGAGATGGAAATTGTTTATTTTGATCTGTGGCAACAGCTTATTTATTACAAGTACGAACTGATGATGTGAATTTTGAAAATAGATTTATTCAGTTATTTGGTTTAAAAAATAAAAAATATTTAAGGAAAACACAAAATTTGTTAAAAATTTTTGATTTAAGAAATTATGATGCTAATCAAGATTGATATCGAAATCCAATTTCTGAGACATTAATTTCAGATTTTCGTATTAGAGTTATTAGGTATATTCATACTCATTTAGATGATAATCATATTCAAAATAGTAGAGCTATTTTTAGAAACGCCATTATTCAAGAAGAGGAAGCATTTCGACGAGAAGAAGCAGAAAGAAACAAAATACAATTTTCAGTTTCAGAAGAAGAAAGAAGAAATTTTGCAATATCTTATTTGGAAAGAATGATGGAACCCCAACAATGGGGTGGATCAATTGAAATCGAAGCAATGACAGATCTTTTAAATACTAATATTATGGTAAACGATATAAGATTTGAGCCAGATATTGAGACTGAAAATAGCATACAATTATTTCATATTAACGAAAATCATTATAATTTTGGTTTATCAAATATAATAGAAAATTTAGAAGAAAGTATAGTTAATGATAATTTAGGATTTATATCGGATAATAATGAAGATACAATTTTACAACGTTTACAAGAATTAAATCCTGGACTTGATATTAATCAAATTTATATGGGTAAAATTGATAATAATGATAGTACTGTAGAAATTTATTCAAAAAGCCATTCAAATTATATAGGTCAAAAATTAATTGCATTTAATTTAAAATCATCTAATAGAAACAAAAAAATGAAGTGTAATAGATATATTTCTAGCATTATAGTTAATAATGATTTAGGATTTATATCAGATAATAATGAAGATACAATTTTACAACGTTTACAAGAATTAAATCCTGAACTTGATATTAATCAAATTTATATGGGTAAAATTGATAATAATGATAGTACTGTAGAAATTTATTCAAAAAGCCATTCAAATTATATAGGTCGAAAATTAATTAATTTCAAAATTAAAATTAGTAAACCACAAAAAGACAAAAAAACTGAAAAACTAACTGATATTATTAAAAATACTGATTTAGGATTTATATCAAATAGTTTACCTCAAGTAATTAAAAACCGTTTACAAGAATTAAATCCTGGACTTGATATTAATCAAATTTATATAAGTAAAATTAGTAAAAATATTGCAGAAGTTAAATCAAATTTTTATTTAGATAAAATATTAGTTAAATTTATTTCAAATATAAAACCACCAGAAGGTCAATGAGAAAGTCAAAACGTTGATTTAAATCAACTAATGCCAATACCCATGAAATATCAAAAAAAAGATTTTTGATGTTCTCTTGCAGTTTTGGAAAATCTTTTAGTTAATTTATCAAACAAATCTAATACTAAATTATCACAAGATTATTTATATAATTATTTTGATAAATTAAATTTGAATCCAGATCATGATACAGGAATATTATTATATAATATTTATAAATTTTTATCTAAACATAAAGATTTAAATTTTTCTTATAGCCATATAAATTTTGAAAATAAATTTTGAAAAACACTGTCAGAAAATGAAACAAAAATTTTATGAGTACAATATTTAATATGAAATTCATTAAAAATGAATATTCCTGTTATTGCTAATACAATTTTAAATAAAAATGAAGGACATTCTATTTTAATAATTGGAATAGAACCAAATATAGATGATCCATTTAAAACTCAATATGTAATCAGAGATTCTGGTGTTAATGAAAATGAGCCTACAGAAAGAAAAATGATTGCAATTGATCTTTTTAGTATGTTTTTTAACCCCTATTTATGTTTTGGAGAGATGTTAATAGGTAGTACTGTTGCGACAAAATTTTTTATCTCTCATTTAATAGTTGAACATTTGAAAGTTGATTCTATTAATTTTCAAAATTTAATAGAAAATTTAAATGAATTTTCTAGTGATGAATTAGAAACTTTATTATCTACTGACGATACAATTTGTACTAGCGAAGCAGAGCAAAAATTATTAAATTTATTTAATGAAGATAAGAATGAATAGTTATAAAAATGAAAATAAAGAAAGAAGAAATGAAAAATAATAATAAGGAAAAATAATTATGGATGAAGTAAAATTAGGTTCTTATATTCAAAATTTTGTTTATTTAAATCCTAAGCAAAATAAATACGCAAATTTTAATAAATATGA
>NZ_JALMUW010000082.1:0-3197 GCF_023846195.1 Spiroplasma endosymbiont of Lariophagus distinguendus | reverse complement strand
TGTTGTTAGTGACCGTTCTGAAGAACAATTAGAAACTGATATGATAACTGCTGCTAGTGCTGGTGCTGTTGGTGGGATTGTCAATGCTGTAATATTACCTGTTTGTATTCCTGTTGGTGCTGTTGGTGGTGCTATTACTTTTGGCATAGATGCAGCAAAAAAATTTGATGAAAAACAAAGAAGACAAATTGAAGTTGACAATGATAAGTTTGCAGATAAAAAAACCGCTATAAATAATATAGATTCACAAATTGAAGTAAAAATAGAATCAAAGAAAATGGCCAGTTTATAATTAATTTTTAGATTTAAGATAGTCTATGTTATAATATAAATATATTACTTTTTAAGGTAATAAATCGCCAATCATGTTATTGGGGATTTAGTGTTTTTAATATTTTTTAACATTAAAATGTGTATAATTTATTTTTGTATATATTGTGTGTTAAAAAATAATAAAAAAGATTAAAATATTAAAATTTGAGGAGATGAAGTTAATATGAATAATACAAGTGATATAAATGATAATTTTGTTATTAGTAGAGCAGTACTGTCAGATGTTTCATGTACCTCTTGTGCTAGTGTCATCGAAAGACATTTTACCAAAGAAGATGGTATTACTGTTAGTATCAATTTTGCTACTAAAAAAGCACAATTTAGTTATGATCCTAAGTTTTGAAATGAAAAAAAATTAAAAAAGCAATGCATCATTTAGGATATGAAATTTGTAAGTTTGAAACTGAGATTAAAGATATAAAAACGAGTCACCAAGTTGATATGAAAGATATTACAGATGATCATAGTAGTCATAGTCATCATAGTAGTCATAGTCATAGTAGTGAACAACATCAATCTCATATGTCAGAACAACATCATAATCATCAACATAATGTTAAATTACGTGATTTAATTGAACTTATTATTGGTTGAATATTGTTACTACCATTATTATTAATTATGATACCTAATACTTCATTTTTTGATAGTTTACGTAATCCTTATGTCCAACTTGCACTAGCACTTCCAATTCAATTTTATTTTGGTCGTAAATTTTATATTGGTATTTATCGAGAATTAATTAAACAAAAATGACCTGGTATGCATACTTTAGTAGCACTAGGAACAACAACGGCATTTATTTTTTCTATTTATTTAATGATAATTAATAAAACCGAACACTTATATTTTGAAGTTAGTGCTTCAATTATTATGATTGTTTTACTTGGTGATTTAATTAGTGCTGTTGCACAGAAAAGGGCTACTAGTGGCTTAGAAAGTTTAATGTCATTAAAACCAAAATCAATCTTAAAATATGATTATAATACCAAAACAGAAACTTTTATTAATATTGAAGATGTACAATTAAATGATATTTTAATTATTCGAAAAGGTGAAAATATTCCTACTGATGGTCAATTAATTAGTGAAGAAGCATTTATTAATGAATCAATGTTAACTGGTGAATCGCAAGTTATTACGAAACAAGTTAACCAAAATTTAATTGGTGGAACTAATAATGTTGGTGATAGTTTTAGGATGAAAGCAACTAAAATTGGTAAAGACACAGTATTAGCAAGTATTATTAAGGCAGTTGAAGATGCACAATCTCAGAAACCAAAATTACAAAAATTGGCTGATAAAATTTCTGGGTGATTTACACCAACTGTTATTTTAATTGCCATTTTAGTTTTTCTTATTCGTTATTTTGCAGTAGGTAATGGTGTGCAAGAATCATTAGAAATTGCAATTGCAACTTTAATAATTGCTTGTCCTTGTGCATTAGGGATTGCAACACCATTAGCAGTTGCTGTTGGAATTAATAAAGCAGCAAAAATAGGAATCATTTATAATAAGGCTAGTGCTTTTGAAAAAATTACTAAGATTGATACCATTTGTTTTGATAAAACAGGAACATTAACTACTGGTAATTTGGTTATTACTAAAATTTATGGTCAAGAAAAACATGTTAATAAGGCAATTGCTATGGAAAAACATTCAACACATCCTTTGGCTTTAGCTTTTTCTTTATATGCTAATACTAATAATGTTGGACAATCATTGACAATTACCGAAGTTAAAGAACAAATTGGTTTTGGTATTAAAGCAAAATATCAAACTGAAGAATTACAAATTTCATCACTTGAAAATTTACAAAAAGCAAAAATGCCATTTAGTCCATTTCTAAAAACATTTGATTTTGAAACAGTTACTCCTAGCCAGAAAGTATTGGCATTGGCAATTAATAAAGTTGTTACTAATATTTTTATTTTAGAAGATGAATTACAAACAAATGCATTATTAACAATTGAAAAAGTTAAAAAACAGGGAATTGAGGTTATTTTAATTAGTGGTGATAATGAATCACAAACACTTGCTATTGCTAATCGCGTTGGGATAGAAACATACTTTGCTAATGTTACACCACAAGGTAAATCACAAATTGTTGCTGATTTACAAGCAAAAGGGAAAAAAGTAGCGTTTGTTGGTGATGGTATTAATGATGTTATTGCCTTAGAACAATCTGATTTAGCAATTGCAATGGGATCTGGTAGTGATATTGCTAAAAAAATTGGTGATATTACTATTCTTGATAATGATATTAGTATTGTTTATAAGGCTATTGTTTTAACTAAAAAAACTAAAAATAATATTTGAATGAATTTTATTTGAGCATTTAGTTATAATATTATCATTATTCCATTAGCTGCTGCCGGATTTATTATTCCACCGTTGGCTGCAATTGCGATGGCTCTTTCTGATATAACTGTTGTTGGAAATTCATTAATTTTTAAATGAAGAAAATATAAATATTAGATAATATATAAATTAATAATAAATAAAAAAGTACTTTATTTTTTTTGAAAGGGGAAATTTAAATGGCTAGACAAAATGAAGAAAAAAGAGCAGAGCTTGATCAAAAGATATCTATTTTACAGGAAATGATACGTATTATAGAAGAAAAAAATAATGTTGAACCAAACCCTGATGAAAAGTTGATTAGAATTAATCAACTGATAATTGATGATTATAAGAACAAACTTTCTCTATTAGTAAAAGAAAGAGAAAATAATGATTGAGAAACAATTAATTTAGAAGATATTGATAAACCTTCAACAAGTCAAAATAAATGAAATTTATCAAAAATATAAAAAAAGTTACCAATTAAGGTAACTTTTTTTATATTTTTAAAAATTAAAAGG
>NZ_JALMUW010000081.1:0-3241 GCF_023846195.1 Spiroplasma endosymbiont of Lariophagus distinguendus | reverse complement strand
ATAAAATATGCTATATAAAATCCAAACATAATAATAAATAAAAATGAATTCAATAATAAAATATTTTTATTTACTTAGTTATAAGATAAAAATACAACAGAGTCATTATTTAATCCAATAATATTATTAATAAAGTTATTTAGGTAACTTTATTTTATTCATTATCAATTTCTTTGTTTTCTATTAAAATAATATTATTAGTAACTTCTTCATTATCAATTTCAATAATATTTTTTTTATCTAATTTATAATATTTATTAATAATACGTTGTATTTGTTTAATCTTATTTTCAGATCTATTAATATATGATTTATTAAGTGTATATTTATTATATCTCAAATCTATTATTGCAGTCTTTACCTCATTTTTCATTTGTTGATATAAATTACCATTTTTAAAAACATAATTTATATCATTTTTATTCAATAAAAAATCTTTTATTTCTTTTTCAATTGCATTATTAATTGCATCTACTCTAGAACTACTATCAATTGAAGCGCAACTACACAAACTATAATAACTCCTATAACAATAACTATTATAGGCAAACCTATAATCATAAACATTAAATCATTATTATTCGTTTCAGTATTATACATTTTTTAATTCACTTTCAATCTTTGATTTTTACTTTTCTCTTTTAATTTATTTTTTATTCTTTTTCAAGATTTAAACTATGGATATTGTTTATTATATATAACCATATAACCAATTAAAGTACTAATAATATTTTAATTTATATATATTATATATTTTTAAAAAAAATAAATAAAAATTACTAATAGTTCACATCATAATAATATTTATTAAAATGGTTAGTAAGTAGTAACAAACACCCCTATATATGATATTATTTTTATACAATCACTCAACCAATAAATTTAAAATAGAAAAGTTAGGAGTTTAAAATTATGAAAGATTTTAAAAATATTAAAATTAAACAAATTAAAAATAGTAATAATAATAAAATTGGTATCTTATTAGGTACTCTAATTTTATTGTTATTAATAACTTTTAGTTTATTAAGACTACTACCAATTGGTAAATTTTTAGACGACTTTATATTTTCTTTTTTATTTGGATGAAGCAAATATTTAATTTATATATTATTATATATATCTTTAATTCCACTTTGTTTTAATTATTATTTTAAATTTAAAGTTTCCTTTGTTTGAGCAATAATTACTACTATTATATGCTGCGCTTGAACAATTGAAACTATTACTATTATTAGTCATTATGATAATATTTGATTTAATAATAAATTTCATATTAATTTAATTAATGATTATTATCAATCTTGATGAAATTCAACTATTTTTAATAATTATCACGGATTTTTCAAATCACCTATTTCCTTTAATAATTGAACTATTGATAGTTTCTTTCCCTCTTATCTTGTTGGCGGATTAATTGGTAATACTATATTAGAATTTTTAGGTTACACAACTTTTTTTGTTAATTTTATATTAAATATATTAATGATTATTATTTGTTTTAGTTGATTATTTTTTAACCGTCCCTTAATTTTATTTATCACTATTTCAAATCATATCAAAGAAACAATTTTAGATTTTAAAGTTAAGCGAAAAGATCAAAAAATTAATAAATTAGAAAAAGCAAAAGAAAAACAAAAAAAACTTACTTTGGCACAAAATAATACTATCAAAATCAATAATCTAAAAAAAGAACTAAAAATAAACAAACAACAAGCAAAAAACAATAATAAGCAATCTAAATTAGAAACTAAACAATTTACAAAAGAAAATCTAGCAAACAATAAAGTAAAAAATGAAAAAATAAACTTTGATATAGAAACCAATAAGGAATTATTACAAGAAAATAACAATATTAACAAAATTAATAATCAAAAATTAGAAAATAATGAAACAAAAGTTAAAGAACAAAACAAAATTATTAATCAAATTGAAAAACAAAATAACAATCAAGAAAAAACAAAAGCTTTTCTTCCTGAACAAACTATAATTAATCAAAAATATATTTTACCAACATTAAAATTAACTAAAAAATCAGATAATCTAATAAAAAAGCAAGAAGAAAATGAAAAATATGCTTTAGAAAATAAAGAAAAAATTAATCAGTTATTTAAAGAATTTTCTGTTCAAGGAAAAGTAAATGATTTTACTATTGGTACAACAGTAACAAAATACGAGGTTTCAATCACTTCAGGAATGAAAATTAACAAAATTACTAACTTAGAAGAAGAACTAAAACTAGTTTTAGCAAATAATAATATTAGAATCGAAGCACCAATAGCTGGTAAATCAATGATTGGAATTGAAGTTAGTAATAAAAATATTGTTCCAACTAATATGCAAGAACAATTTGAAAATATAAGCGAAAAATATAAAAATAAAAAATTATTAATTAGTATTGGTAGAAATACTACTGGTGATTACATCTTTCATTCATTAAAAGAAATGCCGCACTTATTAATTGCTGGTAGTACTGGTTCAGGAAAATCAGTTTTTATTAATGATTTACTAATTTCTTTGCTCTTACAATACAAACCTCATGAAATAAAACTAATATTAATCGATCCTAAATGAGTAGAATTAGCAATTTATAATGATATCCCACATTTAATTATTCCAGTAATTAATGAAGCAAACAAAACACCAGCAGCATTACAAGTAGTAATTTTAGAAATGATGCGTCGATACCAACTATTTGCAAAAAATGGAAATCGTGATATTGAAAGTTATAATAAAAAAATAAGTCAAGAAATTGATAAATTACCTTATTATATTATTGTTATTGATGAATTAGCAGATTTAATGGTACAAGCAAGCAAACAAATTGAAGAAGGGATCATGCGAATTACACAAATGGGTCGAGCAGCAGGAATTCATTTAGTAATAGCAACACAAAGACCATCAGTAGATGTAATTACTGGCGTAATTAAAAATAATATTCCAGCAAGAATTGCTTTTAAAGTTGCATCTTGAATTGATTCAAAAACAATCCTTGATACTGCTGGAGCAGAAAAATTATTAGGTAAAGGCGATATGTTATTTTTAGCTCCAGGACAAAATAATATCAATCGTTTACAAGCACCATGAATTAGTGATGAAGATGTTTCAGAATTAATAAAGTTTATTAAAGAACAATCTTCGGTTAAATATGATAATAATTTTATTGAAAAAATGAAAGAAATTAAAGATTCAAAAAAATAAAATAAGTTTTCTGTTAATTAACAGAAAACTTATTTTCATATTC
>NZ_JALMUW010000080.1:0-3269 GCF_023846195.1 Spiroplasma endosymbiont of Lariophagus distinguendus | reverse complement strand
TGGGACAATAACAATAGTACAACATGCCATAATTATTGTCAACCTAATTATCATAAAAAAGCATTATTTTTTTAAAATTAAAATTTTTAAAATTTTTTATAAAATTAAAAAAATAAAATATTATTTATTCTATTAAAAATTTAATAGTAATATAATCACTTTTAATTGTTAATTGATATTGACCAATACCAATAAAGTCATACAACTTTAAAGCAAGATTTTTAAATTTTTTATTACAATCATTATTTAAAAATAATATTTTTTCAATATTATTATTTTGTAAATCTTTCACTAATTTTGAATTAATCGTTTTATTTTCTGGTATTGATCAGTAATATTCTTTTGTTAATTTATTATAACTAGTTAATTTACCATAATTTGTTCCATCAATATCTGCAAAAATTACTGATTTATTTTCATTAAATGTCAAATGACCTGCTTGAAAGGCAATAATTTTTAAAGCTCCAAGTTTTTTATTAAAATTAACACGATTAATTGCACATAGTGCCTGATGCACAGTAAATGTTGATTGATAAGATAATAAAGGGTAATCTTGATTAAAATGTTCATTGAGTAATAATGTTTCATAATCTAGTTTATATTTAAGAATAATTTTTAGTTCATTAACAACTAATTTGTTATTTTCAATGAAATTTGTAACTAAACATGGTATTTCATTAAAATTTGGAAAAATACGATTAAATACTTTATTACTTGTAACCTCATATAATAATGATGCTATTAATAAATTGTCATAATGATAATTAATTAATTTAGTATCTAATTCTTGACTTAATCTTAAATAAAAATAATTAACTATTTGATAATCATTTAAAAATAAGAATTGTTTTAAGATATTTTGATTACGATTAGTATCATTATCATGGGTTTGATAATTTTTTATTTTTTTTGCTATTCGTAAATAAAAATCATTTAAAAAATTATAAAATTCTTGAATTGTCAAATCATAATCAATTAATATTTTAAAAATAGCATTATCATTATAAAGTTGATAGTATGATTGAATTACCAAATAAATTTTTTTTCGCGATTGATATCATTGCTTTAAATTAGTTAAAATGACGTTTTGACTTCTTGGTTCTAAAGTAATAGTACATCCATAAGGTAAATTAAAACTATTAGGTAATTGTTTATTAACATTGATAATATGTGAATTTGAAAGATTTTTAATACCAATCGTTATGTCATATTTTTTATCAATATTAGCAATTAAATCATAAACCTCTAAACAATGTTTAGTTTCTGTTTTTCTCAATCCTCTTCCTAACTGTTGCAAATATACTGTTTTTGAATTAGTTGGTCGTAATAAAATAATAGTATCAATTTCAGGAATATCAATTCCTTCATTAAAAATATTTACTACACATAAATAATTAATAATTCTATTTTTAAAATCATTAATTATTTTACTACGATTAGTTTGATTTTTACTTGTTAAAAAGTCTGCTTTTAAGCCCTGATTTTGCAAAAATCTAGCAACAATTTGTGCATGAGTAATATTAATACAAAAAATTAAACAAATCCGATTACTATAAAATCCAATATAGTCATTAATTACATCTAATAATAACTTATTTCTTGCTTCAGTATTTAATTTTTTAAATAATTGTTGATCATTATTTAAATCAATACCAGTTAAATCAGCAGTAATGTCATCAATACAATAATAATCAAATGGTGATAAAAGTTTTTCATTAATTGCATCTCACAATCGTAATTCATGTGCAAACTCATTATCAAAATAATTAATAATGTTTTTATTATCTTCTCGTTCTGGTGTTGCTGTTAAACCAATAATTTGTTTAGGATGAAAATAATTTAAAATTGTCTGAAAAGTTTTGGCAGCCAAATGATGAGCTTCATCAAAAATAATAATATCAAATTGTTGACGTTTAAACTTATTTAGATGTCTATGTACAGTTTGTACTGTTGCAAATAAATATTGTTCTTGAAAATTATTTTGTTTACTATTTAAAATAGTTGCAAATTTTTTATCATTTATTACTTTTCGAAAAGTAATAATTGCTTGTTCAATAATTTCTCTTTGATGTGCTAAAAATAAAATTGAAGGTTTTTGATTATTATTTTCTTTGATTTGATTTAAATAGTCAAAAGCAGATACTACTGTTTTACCAACACCTGTTGCCATGACAATTAAATGTTTTGTTTTTTTAAGTTTTCTTCTTAACTTTAATTTATTAATTAAGGCAATTTGAAAATCATAAAGAAAATAATTAGTTGCTAATCATTGTTCATCTTTTTTATTTACAAGCAATCGATTATATTCAATTCGCGATAGTAATTGTAATCGTTGTTGTTCATTATTTAAATCAACTAAATTATCATTTCATAATTTATAATACTGATTTAAAATATTTTGATATAGTTGCTTATTATCAAATTCATTAATTTTAATATTTCATTCACGACCACTAGCTAAACCTTTTTGCGTTAAATTTGATGAACCAATTATTGCTGAAGAAAAACCTGAATTTCGTTTAAAGATGGCAGCTTTAATATGAATTCTTTCACTACGTTTTTCTAAATTATTTTCAACTTTAACTTTAATATTAGGATACTTTTTTATTATTTTAACTAATGCATATAAATTAACAAATAAAGCCATATCATCAAAAGTAGTAGTAATAAAATTAATAGTAATATTATGATTTAAAGCATAAGTAAATGATGAACGTAACTTATTTATAATTGAATTTGATATAAAAGGATAAATAAAGTATACTTCATCACAAGTTCTGATTTCCTGATTTAAATGATTAATTAATACTTGTTGGTTTTCATTAGTAAATAGAAAATTGTCACTTAATCTAATATTAGAAGTTAAAGGATTATCAATTATACTATCATTTACTTGTAATAAAATGTTATTACTAAATTTATTAGTAGTAAAATTACTTATGATTTGATTTAAAAAATCAATTTTTGCTTCTGGTGATTTAATCCTTTTTAATTGTTCAATTAAAGTATTATTTAATTGTTTAACTAAATAATGATCAATGTCTTTAATTAATTCTTTTTCATCATTAATATGTGATGTTTGGAAATTATTGGTAATATCATCACTAATCTTTAATAATAAATCATAATAGCCCTTATTTTTCATACTCTACACTTCCTAATAATAAATAGTGTCTATTTTAATAAATTATTAACTATTATAAAATAATTTTGTAAAGTAAAAAACCTCTAATATTTAAAATATTATTTTAAATATTAGAGGAAGGTAA
>NZ_JALMUW010000008.1:0-23337 GCF_023846195.1 Spiroplasma endosymbiont of Lariophagus distinguendus | reverse complement strand
ATTGATAACGTATCAGCAACAGAAACTAAAGATACAACTATTTCAACTCCTGTTACTGAAACACCAGTAAGTGTCGAAGAAGAAAAAATATCATTAAATAAAGAAATCGAATTAGAAACAAAAATTAAAGAATTAACAACAGAACTTAATAAAATTAATTCACAACAAAAGCAATTAATGCTAGCTACTAGATTAAATACCATTAAAGAATTAGAAATTCAAAATAAAGAACACATTAAATATGCTAACCAAAAAATTATTAAAGATTTAGTTCATACTTTATTAAATTTCCAACGAGCACTAAACTTTAAAACTGATAATGCAGCTGTTCAAAATTTCCTAGTTGGTTTTAAATTTATCTATGAAGAATTAATTAAAGCACTTGGTAAAGAAGGTTTAAAAGAAATTACTGCTAAAGTTGGAGATCAATTTAATTCTCACCAACATGAGGCAGTAGAAATTATTAATGATAATACAAACAATGCTTATCAAAATGTAAAAAATAATACTATTGTTGAAGTTATAGCTAATGGTTATGAATTGCATAATCGTGTCATTAGCACCACTAAAGTTAAAGTTTTTCAAACTAAAGAAGAAAAAACAGAAACAAAGAAAAATTAAGGAGTGAAAATATTATGTCTACAAATAAAACAACAAATAAAGAAATCATTTTAGGAATCGATCTAGGAACAACTAATTCATGTGTTGCCGTAATGGAAGGTGATAAGCCAAAAGTTATTGAAAATGCCGAAGGCGGAAGAACAACACCATCAGTTGTTGCTTACAAAGATGGTCAAATTATGGTTGGTGAAGTTGCTAAACGTCAAGCTATTACTGATCCAGATAATACTGTTAGTTCAATTAAAAGAATTATGGGAACTAAAGAAACAGTTAAAGCCGCTACTAAAACACGTAAACCAGAAGAAGTATCTGCAGAAATTTTACGCACTATTAAAACTTTTGCTGAATCAAAATTAGGTAAAAAAATATCAAAAGCAGTTATTACTGTTCCTGCTTACTTTAACAATGAACAACGTGAAGCTACTAAAAATGCAGGAATTATTGCAGGATTAAAAGTAGAAAGAATTATTAACGAACCAACTGCTGCTGCCATCGCTTATGGTTTAGACAAACAAGATAAAGATCACAAAATTTTAGTATTTGACTTAGGTGGTGGAACATTTGACGTTTCAGTTCTAGAATTAGCAGGTGGAACATTTGAAGTATTATCAACTAGTGGTGATAACAAACTTGGTGGTGACGACTTTGATGCCTTAATTGTTCAACATTTAGTTAGTGAATTCAAAAAAAGTAATGGTGTTGACTTATCAAAAGATAAAATGGCAATGCAACGTTTAAAAGATGCTGCTGAAAAAGCAAAAAAAGACTTATCAGGAGTAGTACAAGCTGATATTTCATTACCATTTATTTCAATGAATGCCTCAGGTCCATTACATTTAAATGAAAAATTAACACGTGCCAAATTTAATGAACTAACAAAATCACTAGTTGAAAGAACTATTGCTCCTGTTCGTGATGCCTTAAAAGAAGCTAAATTAAGCAAAAATGAAATTGATGAAGTTATTTTAGTTGGTGGTTCAACAAGAATCCCAGCTGTGCAAGAAGTTATTAAAAACGAAATTGGTAAAGAACCACATCGTGGTGTTAACCCTGATGAAGTAGTAGCTTTGGGTGCTGCTATTCAAGGAGGAGTATTATCGGGTGATGTTACTGACGTTTTACTATTAGATGTAACTCCTTTATCATTAGGTATTGAAACTTTAGGAGGAGTAATGACGCCATTAATCTCTCGTAATACTACTGTTCCTACTAAAAAGTCACAAGTTTTTTCAACTGCTGAAGACAATCAACCCGCTGTTGATATTAGTGTTTTACAAGGAGAACGTCCACTAGCTAAAGATAATCATTCACTGGGTCGTTTCCAATTAAGTGGTATCGAACCAGCACCAAGAGGTGTTCCACAAATTGAAGTTACTTTTGATATCGATGTTAATGGTATTGTATCTGTTAGTGCTAAAGATCTAAAAACTAATAAAGAACAAAAAATTACTATTAGCAATAGTGGTACTTTAAGTAAAGACGAAATTGAAAAAATGGTACAAGATGCTGAAAAGAATCGTGAAAACGATGAAAAACATAAAGAAGAAATTGAATTATCTAATCAAGCACAAGCCTATATTTATGATATTGATAAAATGACTGCTGAAGTTACTAAATCAGCAAAAGAAGGCGAAGCAGAAAATCCACAAATTGCTGAAATGAAAAAACTACGTGATGACTTACAAAAATCACTAGATGAAAAAAAATATGATGATTTAAAAGAAAAACTAGAACAATTAAAACAAGCATTTGCTGCTGCACAACAATTTATGAACCAACAAAAACAAGAACCAACAGATCATATTAAAAAAGATGATAATAAAAGTGATGATGTTATTGATGTTGACGCAACAACTAAATAAAATAATTAGAGGTGGACAAAATGGCAAGTAAAAAACGTGATTATTATGAAATTCTAGGAGTTTCGCGTAATGCTACTCCAGATGAAATTAAGAAAGCGTTTCGTACGCTTGCAAAAAAATATCATCCCGATTCACCAAGTGGTGGTGATGAAGCTCGATTTAAAGAAATAAGTGAAGCTTATCAAGTTTTATCTGATACTAATGAAAGAGCAAAATATGATCAATTTGGTCATGATATGCCCGGAGTTGGTAGTTCTTCTGGCTTCGGTGACTTTAGTTCGGCATTTGGTGACTTATTTGGTGACTTATTTGGTGGTAATAGAAGACAACAACAACAACGCTATAATGGTAAAACACCAGGTGATAATATCCTAACAAAAGTTGAAATTAGTTATCGTGATGTATTCTTTGGCAAAAAAATGACCATTAGTATTAACATTGATGTTGCTTGTAAGGATTGTAAAGAAACTGGTGCTAGAACTCCTAATGATATTAGTACATGTGATAAATGTAAAGGTAAAGGAGTTCTTGAATATGTTCAACAATCACCATTAGGTATGTTTAGACATCAAGGTGTTTGCAACCAATGTCAAGGACTTGGTAAAATTATTCGTCAAAAATGTTTAAAATGCAAAGGACATCGCTATTATATTGAAAATCAAAAATTAGAATTTGATATTCCTCGCAGTATTTTTGATGGTCAACAAATTAGAATTAAAGGTAAAGGTAAAATTGGTCATAATGGTGGCACTCAAGGCGATTTATTTGTTGGTATTAATATTAAGCGACATGCTTTCTTAGATCGTCAAGGTAGTGATATGTATATTAAATTACCAGTATCTTACTTAGATATTATTTTGGGAAATATTATTATGATTCCTACCTTTGAAGGAATAATTAAACATAAATTACCATTAGGACTACAATACGGTGACAAAATTACTTTAAAAAATCAGGGATTCTATTACCCTAATAGTAGTAAACGTGGTGATTTACATGTTATTCTTGATATACAAATGCCTAATAAAGTTACTAAAACAGAGCAAGAAAAATTATGAAATATTAATAACGAAACTAAATTTGATCCAAATGAAGATTTTGTTAATAGTGCAATAAAAAGAATTTAATAAATTAATATATAAAAAATAAGAACATATGTTCTTATTTTTTATATATTAATTTTTTCACTTTATTAATTGGACCTTTTTTACCAATATAACACATTACACAACTAGTTTCATTTAAATATTTGTAATAATCTTCATTAGAGTGGAACCTTTGTCATTGTTTTACTTCTCATATTGGTATGTCGGTAATATTAATTACTACAACATTAAAATACAACGGACTTAATAATCATAATAAATGAAATAAATAATTTGAACTTGTCAAGAAAAGTGGACAATAAAAGTAACCTTTTATTAAATTTTATAAAATAGCGTTTGTAAGTGTTAAATTTATAGGTATGAAGTAATTATTTGTTGGTTTGGAATGAGCTAATCGATATTCGATTGGACTCATTCCTTTTAATTTGATTTGAGGTCGATAATTATTATAAAAGTAAATATATTTAGGTAAGTTGTCTTGTATTCATTCAATAGTTCTATTTTTTCTTGGAATTTGATATGAGAATTCTGTTTCATTGTTCCAAATCAAGTTTCCAGTAGCACCATTATCACAGGAATTACCTCTTCTAGACATTGAAATTTTTATTTTAATTCATCACATAAAAATTTTATAAGAAGGATTTGTATAGTGAAATCCTTGATCTGATTCATACAATTCATGAAGTAGGTTTTTGAGCATTAACTCAAACTGGATAATGTTTTTTGGACAACAAATGTCATGTCTAAACTTGCACTTATTTTATAATCTAATATTTCATTATTATGAAAATGCTAACAATTGATAAATAATATGTTTTACCATTAGTTAATAAATAAGTTATATCAGTACCCAAAATTTTTGATTTAAATTAGTAGTTGAAAATCACGTTTTAATAAATTATCATATCTTAAAGCTGCAAATTTATTCTATAATCAAATTTTTGTGCGAACTGTGGCTTTTTAAACTCCTTATTTTCATATATCTATGCTTAATATGAAATTTTAATTTTAAATTATAAATTTTGTTAATTCTTAAAGTTATCATTTTATAACCATAATTTCTTGAATTCATAAAAAATATTTTTATTGTGTATTTAAAAATGTATCTCATTTATTAAATTCATTCATTCCATTCTTAATTCACTTATAATATCCACAGTTTTGAAACATTTAATAATCAACATAAATAACTAATCTGATATTTTTTTTCATTGAGAAAATCACAAAATATTTCTTCTTTTTTTGTCGATTTCTAAATACTTTATATCGTTTCATTGCCTCAATATATTCAATTAATTCTTGTTTGCATTTCATTAAAATTTAAAGATTTGGATCGACCTGTTCTTTTGGTTTTTGCTTCACGAATTCCATTGCCATATTCTAAACCTTTTCACCTAATAATTTATGTACTTTGTTCATTCTTTTATTGATGATCGACCAATACCATACTCTAATGTGGTTTTATCAATTGTTTTAATTTTACTTATTTTTATTATTTTTAACTTTTCTTCTTTTGATAATCATTTAGCCATAAAAAAATGAACACCTTCCTTAAAGTATTTTTAACACAAAGGTTACAATTCTGTGTCTACTTTATTCTAGATGTTCATGTTCTTCTTATATGTTTTCAAACTGATTCAATTTGGTTGGTATTTACACCAGTTTTTGAAACATAGCTATCTTGATGATTGACTGTTTCATGCTTAGTGAAAACCGATTTAAAATCGCAATATCCTTTTCAAAAATCAGTATGTACATGACACTTTGAAGAAATGTGGTTTCTTGCAAACTGCAAAAGATTTTACTTTTGCATTTTTCAATACTTTCAATTAATTTATTGGTTGTTTTCATAAATACCAACAATCAAGGTTTATTCCACCAAGGATCTTCCTTACATTTTAAATCATATATGAAAGAATACATTTCATCCATTGCACTATACCCTCAACAATAAATTATTGATTCTTGTTGGCAATACAAGTTCTGATTTTATGACCCAGCCCATTCTTCAAGCAGTTTTCAAAGTTACCCCCCAATTCTTTGCAACATCAGTTGATGGAATTCCATGTTTGGTGTTTATTCATCTAAAGATGAGATCAAAACCAAGATTTCAAAAATATTGTGACTTGTAAAAAAATGGTGCCATGAAGAATACTAAATGTTTGATGACATTTCAAACATCTTATTCTTCTTAAATCAAGTATTTAAATTTGTTCAAACACACAATACATTTATTTTCCTTCAAACTTACTATATTTCAAACAATCTTGTTCTGTTTGAAAAGTATTGAACTCATTCAATTTCATTGTTTCCTCCACAAGTACATGTGAGAGAGTCCGTGTGTTTTCAAATTTGAGTAAAAATAATGGTAAGAACCTAGTATATTTTTATTAATTTTAAAAAAAATTAGTTAAAAAAGTTCGAATCAACAATAATCGCAAAGAACAAACCAGTTTTTGTATAATTGATTCGCAAAGTGTTAAAAATACAGATACTACTGAAAATAAAGGTTATGATGCTGGTAAAAAGATTTCAGGAATAAAGCGTCATATTGTTGTTGATTCTCAAGGCTTACCACATGCAATTTACATAACCACAGCAGAAAAAACAGATCGTAATAGTGCTATAATAATGATTGAAAATGAAAAAGAAAATCTTTCTGCAGTTCAAAAAATAATAGTAGATGCTGGTTATACTGGTGAAAAATTTGCTTCTGAAATCAAAACAATCATAAATGCAAATGTTGAAGTTATAAAACGTAATGAATTACATACTTTTGTAGTATTACCAAAAAGATGAATTGTAGAACGAAGCTTTGCTTGATTAGAAAAATACAGAAGATTATGAAAAAATTGTGAAAGAAAAGTAAATACTAGTTTACAAATGGTTGTTCTTGCCTTTATTTCAGTTTTATTAAAAAGATTCTAAACAGGTTCTTATGATAATGCTGTTGCTGAAGCAACTTTTAAAAGTTTTAAAACCGAATTTATTAATGATAAAAATTTTACATCATTAATCCAATTAAAATTAGAATTATTTGATTACATCAATTGATATAACAATATAAGAATTCACAGCACTTTAAACTACTTAACTCCAGTTAAATATCAACAACAAATGTCTACCAAAAAATAGTCCTAAAAAGTGTTGCCATTCCAACTTGTTCAATTATTGATGAATTATTTTTTTGTTTATTAAAAGTTGAAATTATTTTTCTTCCAAAAAATTTACGCTGCTCTAATGTAAAAATTTGTTTTTGTTCTGGTGTAAATGATGCAATCTGTTTTTCTGTAAATTCTGGGATTTGTTCTTTTGTAAAAGCAGAAATTTGTAACGGTGTAAACGTAGGGATTTGATTGTAAAAAGAGGAATTTGTTCTGGCGTAAATACAGAAATTTGCAACGGTGTAAACGCAAGGATTTGTTCTGGTGTAAAATTGGGATTTGTTCATATGTTAAATACGGAATTTGTTCTGGCGTAAATGATGCAATCTGTTTTTTTGTAAATGACTGAATTTGTCATAATCAAAATCATTGAATTTGTTTGGGTCTAAATGATTTAATTTGTTCTGCTGTAAAAAGTGGGATTTGTTCTGGTAGCAATGATTGAATTTGATATTTAGATAAAGCTTTTATTTCATGATCTGTTAAAATTGATATTTTTATTGAAGGTATTATTGAAATCATTGTTGTACTAGATTCTACTTGTAAAGTCTTAAAAATGAAATATTACTATTAATGATATCTTCTTCTTGTAAAAGAGGTTTAACAATCAATGAATAATTATTAGGCATGTGCTTTTCCTTTCCAAATAAAAACCCATTTACTTTAAAATAAAGTAAATAGGTCAAAAACTTATATTTATATTTTAATATTTTTCTCTATCTATTAAGTGAATCTTACACTATTTTAAGAATATTATTATAAATATTATTTATAAGCAATTTTAATTTTAATGTTCATCAATAACAACAATTATTTTTTGACTAACATTGTTAATTTTAATAAAATCATTAATTTTTTGTGAATTAACTCGTTTGGCATTACGCAATGCTCAACCAATAGAACGTATTAGATAAAAATTTGTTGTTAATAACAATGGCTTAATTAATGCAAATAGTAAATTAAAATCAGTATTTTCTTTAAACATTAATTGTGATTGAATTGCTATTCTTTGAATTCAAAAATTACTATCATTTATTAACTTAAATAAATATTGATCTCTAACACTAATATTATTGTTGCTAAATATAAGAACACCAATAATATTATCAAAATAATCAGTAGTATCTCATCAAATATTATGTTTAATTATCGATAAAAGCCAATCTAAGTCATTAAAACTTAAGTTTTTCTTTCATCAAAGATTTAAAAATTCCATTGCTGTATATTGAAATTCACGATTTTTTTGTAAATATAATGTTTCAAATAACTGTTTTTTATTTACTAACGATAAATTTTTATTTCATTTATTTAAAAATAATTTTACTAATGGTTTTCGTTTACTAGTTAAAATTCCATAAAATTCAAAATTATTGATTAAAAATTTTTCTTGTTTAATTTTAGTATTGATATTAGCATTATTAATAAAAATTGTCGTTAATATTTTTATTTCTTCATTAAATTTTTCCATATATACCTTTCTATCTATATAAAATATTTTATCTTAAAAATATTGAAGGGAAAGTACTCATTAAAATAATCATTATTATTGCTAAACAACTAAATATGCATAATCTAAGAATATGACGAAAATGTTTTTTATTTAAATAATTAATTGTTTGATTTAAATACATTAAATTTCATTTATTAATTGGTAATTGATAATAATCCAAAATAGCGATTAAAATTGCATGTCGTTTAAATGATTTACATTTTTTATAGTATTTAATATGGAATGAAATTTCATTTCAATGCTTAAAACTAAAAATATTATTAAGATCCATTAGTTCCGAAACAATTTCTTCAGGTGTAAAATCAGCATTTGCTGCATAAAAAGATTTGAATTGTTTATTTTGTTTAATTCAATATTTAATCTCATAAATAATCATAAATAATGCAATTACTAATACCATTACCACCGTTAAATCTTTAAATATATTTACCGCATACAATAATTTTCGAAGTTCAAAACTAATTTTTTGATCAGTTTTATCAATAACAGTTAATAATATTGAAAGAATTATTGAAAATATTGATAAAAACAATGCTAATATATCCATAATTCTAATTTTTTGTGTACATTTTAATTTAATATATTTAAATAAATCTTTAACAACAATATTAACATCAATTGTTAATGTTAAATTTTGTATATTTGTTTGTATTTCTTCATACCTAGCTTCTTCTAACTTTTCTTCTTCATCATCAAAAAACATAGTTTTCCCTCCATCCTATATTATAATTTTAACATTATCCGTAACTAAAACTAAAAAAATAAACAACTCAAAAAGTTGCTCATTTTTATATTTTAGTAATAGTTTATTTTGGAGTTCAAGTTTTTAATAAATCATTTTTAATATTACCTACTTGTGGCCCATAAATTACCTGAATAGCTGTACCTTTTTTAAAGATACCAACTGCACCAATTGATTTTAAAATATTATCATCAACTTTAGTTTCATCAAAAACTGTAACACGCAATCTTGTAGCACAATTGTCTAATAATTTAACATTACTTCGTCCACCAAGACCTTTAAAAATATTTTCTAACATATCATTATTTTTATCTTTATTAGTATCAGGTGTTAATGTTTGTTTCTTTGTCATTTCTGCTTGTAAAGTTTTATGAATAGACTCTGCACCATCAAGATAAGTAATTTCAACTTTATTGGCAATTACTTTAATATTTTTAGTTCCACTTAATCTTAATAAAGCTTTTGAATAAATATTTGCATCTTTTAAAGTTGCAACTAATACTTTATCTTTAGCGTTAACATCAATAATATTTAATGCTCCACCAAGTCCAAGTAATAAATTTTCTACTTTTGTTCTACCTTTTTTTGAAGACTTATCTAAAGAACTTTCAACACTTTGTAAAGCTAAGTTGGTTGCTAATTCTCCTTCTTCACGACCTAAAGTTTTGTAATTTCTTCACTTAATAATGTAATAGAACCCAAAGAAATAAGCAGGTGCCATAATTAATCCAGTAGCAAATACTCAATAGAAGCCTGTTTCTTTACCAAGAATACTTGGTAATATTCCAAAGAAAGAAAAGTCAATAAATCCAGCAGCAAAACCTTGACCAACAACTATATTTAATAAATACGCCATCATAAAACTAATTCCTGCCATAAATGCATGGAAAACAAAACATAATGGTGCTACAAATAAGAACGAAAACAACAATGGTTCTGTAACTCCTGTTAAGAAAGAAGTTAGAGCAGCAGATCCTAAAATACCACCAACCATTTTTTTATTTTCTGGTCGTGCTAACATTCACATAGCAAGCGCTGCAAATGGATAACCATATTGCATATATGCAAATCGCCCACTCATAAACATTGTTCCTGGTGTTTGATTCATGTGTCCTACTGCATTAGAAGCAAATTGTCCAAAGAAAATATTGTACGCTCCTACAAATGTGTCAGATCCATTAGTTCACGTACCACCAATTCCAGTATATCAGAAAGGTGCATATTGAACGTGATGCAATCCTGTTGGTATTAATAAACGTTCAGTAATTCCAAAAAACATTGCAATAAACGCTCCACCAACTGTTGGATGAAAATTATCACCAGTTAACTGTCCATCGGTAAGTTGACCTGTATTCATACCAGCTGCTAAGCCATTACCAATTTCTCTAAAAGCAATTAATAACATTGGTCAAATAAAGAAAAAAGCTAATCCCATTCCTATTCCAACAAAAACAGCTAAAATTGGCACAAAACGTTCACCACCAAAAAAAGCTAATACTCTTGGCATACGAATATTGTATGAATGATTATGAACAACTGATACTAATCAACCAACAAGAATGCCACCTAAAACTGAAGTATCAAACGTAGGAAATAATCCTAAGACAGAAGAAAATAAACCAGAAGATTTACCACTTTCTGGAGTAATCTTTGCACCTTCACCTAAACCTCATGGATCAAATCCCAACATTCCTGTTTTAGGATTTCAAAAAAACATGCCACTAATAACTGAAGTCATAACAATAAAAGTAATAAATCCAGAAAGAGCAGCTACACCTTTACTAGCTTTTGCAAAACCAAAAGCAATAGAAATAGCAAAAATCAATCCTAAATTAGCAAAAACAACGTTTCCGGCTGATTGCATAATTGAAAAAATATTAATAATACCAACAAGACTATCATGATTAGGTAATTGCTTTAAAGCACTAGCAACACCACCACCAATTCCTAACAATAAGCCAGCTATTGGTAATGTAGCTATTGGTAAAACAATGGCTCTTGATAAGTTTTGCATTTTGCCAAACATTTTGCCACCTAATTTATTGAAAGTTCCTTTAAAAGTAAAACTAGGATTTTTCTTATCCTCAGGAGTTGTTTGTTTACTATGAAAAAATTTACTCATTTTCTCACCTCCATTCTATATTGTTCTATACAGATGAGAATTTTATTCTATACAGATAAAAATATTATATATATATATAATAGTAAAAACAACAATAAAATAAATAAAAACGATTTTTTTACTACTATAATAGTAATTTCGGAGAAATTTTATAATATATATAGGTATTATCAATAACTACTATAAATTTTAATAATATATTGTAATTAAAAAAATAGTAAGTATTTTAAAACACTTACTATTTTTATTTTTTTAATTTTAAGTATTAATTTAAATTAAACCAAATATCTAAACCAATAAATTTAATAATTAACGTACCAATACAATAAGTAAAAACTAAAGTTGTTAACATATATAAAATTCATGATTCTTTTATTCTTTTATGATCAAGAAATTTATTAAAAGGAATTGCTTTTACAGCAAATCCGCTAGCAATAAAACTAAAAAGATAAATACTTATTTCAATTATTCATTTTATTAAATGTGAATCATGCATATTTATTAACCTCCACTAACCCTTTTAATACGCTCATCAAATACCTTTGTTTCTTGCTCTTTTAAAATTGATGTATATTCAACTTTATCACTAATAATACGAACCATATGTAAATCAGTTACCAAAAGTCCACCAGAAATCGTTAAATTACGAATTTTTTCTTTAATTTTAAATGACATTTTCGATATTTGAATATTAGCAATCAAAGGTGTATGCCATTCAAGAATACCAACATATCCTTCAGTTGTTTTAACATTAACTCACTGTACTTCTCCATCGAAAAAAATACCATCAGGAGTAATAATTTTAAGATTTAATGCCATACTATCACCTTCAATTATCTCAATTTCTTTGCCTTTTCAATTGCTTGTTCAATAGTTCCTACATATAAAAACGCTTGCTCTGGTAAATCATCACATTCACCATCTAAAATTTGTTTAAAACTATTAACAGTTTGACTAATCGGAATATAAATACCATTTAAACCCGAAAATTTTTCAGCAACATGAAATGGTTGTGAACAAAAATTACGAATTCTTCTTGCTCTAGCTACTATTTTTTTATCTTCTTCACTCAACTCATCCATTCCTAAAATACCAATGATTGGTTCTAATTCAGAAAAACGTTGAATTGTTTCAATAACTCTTTGCGCAACATCATAATGCTCCTGACCAACAATAGCAGGATCTAACATTCTTGATGAAGATTGTAAAGGATGAACAGCAGGATAAAGCCCTAAAGCAGCAATATTACGATCTAAAACAATTTTGGCATCCAAGTGAGTAAATGTTGTCGCAGGAGCTGGATCAGTTAAATCATCAGCTGGTACATATACTGCTTGTACAGATGTAATAGAACCACGTGTTGTTGATACAATACGTTCTTGTAAAGCACCCATTTCTGTCGATAATGTTGGTTGGTACCCTACTGCTGAAGGCATTCTTCCTAATAAAGCTGATACTTCACTACCAGCTTGTGTAAAACGAAATATATTATCAATAAATAATAATACATCTTGTTGTTTTTCATCACGGAAGTATTCAGCAATTGTTAAACCAGTTAATGCAACACGCATTCTAGCACCTGGTGGTTCTGACATTTGACCAAACACTAAAGCAGTTTTACTAATAACACCTGACTCTTGCATTTCATAATATAAATCATTACCCTCACGTGTTCTTTCGCCAACTCCTGAAAAGACAGAAATACCACCATGTTCTTTAGCTATGTTATTAATTAATTCTTGAATTAAAACTGTTTTACCAACTCCAGCTCCACCGAATAAACCAATTTTTCCACCTTTAGCATAAGGTGCTAATAAATCAATGACTTTAATTCCTGTTTCTAAAATTTCAGATTTTGATTGTAATTCATCAAAACTAGGAGGTGTACGATGAATAGGATATTTTAATTTAGTTTTAAGTTCTTTACCATCATCAATGACTTCACCCAATACATTAAAAAGTCTACCCAAAACTTCTTCACCAACAGGAACACTAATTGGTATTCCTAAATCAACTGCTTCAAGACCACGTAGTAATCCTTCAGTTGGACCCATTGAAATACAACGAACACTATCATCACCAATATGTTTTGCAACTTCAACAATTAATTTTTGACCATTATTATCAATACTAATAGCATTATTTAAATTAGGTAAACTATTATCATTAAAACGAATATCAATAACTGGACCTGAAATTTGAACAATTTTTCCAATATTTCGTTTAGTTGGTAATTGTTTACTAGTTTTAACACTTTCTTTGCTATTAACTACTTTTTTAGTCACTTTTGCTTTTACTTTAGCAATAACTTTAGTGTTATCTTTTTTTAAAGAGTTTTTATCACTAACATTTTTTTCTTTAATTGTTATAGATTTTTTACTAGTTGCATTTTTCATTTTAGTTTACTCCTTTATTATGATGATTGGGCATCAGCGCCACCAATAATTTCTGAAATTTCTTGGGTAATAGCACCTTGACGGGCACGATTATAACTTACTAATAATTTATCTTTCATTTCTTTGGCATTATTTGAAGCATTTTCCATTGCTAATCTTCGTAATGCTTGCTCTGACACTTGTGATTCTACTAATGCACCATAAACAATGGCACCAACATATAAAGGAATAGCACTATTAATAACAGTATTAGCGTCTGGTTCAAAATCAGTTTGAATTAAATTACTTTCTTGATTAGTTTTAATAGAAACAATTGGTAATAAATCAATAATTGTTGGAATTGTTGTTACCGTATTTACATATTTTGTATATGCAATTTTAATAGCATCAGTTTCTTTATTATTAAACTTAGAAAGTAACAACAAAGATATCTCTTGCGAATCATTATATGATGATTGAATGTTAATTTCAGTATAAGATTGCATAATTTTACAATGATGATTAGTAAAGTATGAAACTCCTTTACTACCAATAACAACTATTTCATCTTGTGGTTGATATTGTTCTAGTACTAATTTATTTAAATTATTATTAAAACCACCACATAATCCTAAATTAGAATTAAAAACGACTCATATTGTTTTATTAATAACTTGATCTTTTGTTTTTAAATAAATTGAATTACTTAATTTAGGTATTAATTGATTGAATGTATCATAAACTTCAGAATAATAAGGTTTAATCATCTCAATTCTTTTACCTACTTTTTTTAATTTAGCTGTTGATACTAGTTGCATTGCTTTAGTAATTTTATAACTAGTATTAACAGATTTAATTTTTTGTCTAATTTGTTCCATGCTTTGAGCCATGATATTTCACCTTACCTTCCTAAATACATTATTTGAATGTTTTAATTAATGTTTCCCATTCTTCAAGACTACCATATATTTTAGGATTATAGTCATTTAGCTTATTGGTCAAATTATAAACAACCTGCATAATGCCTTGACTAATGCTCACTTGTAACTCTTCACTAAACGCTTGATCTTGCTGTAATTTTAAATAACTTTTTCGTTGTTGTTTTTGAAAATAAGTTATTACTTCCTTTTTAAAAGAATCCATCATTTCTACTGGTAATCATTTAATTGCCTTATTTTTAATTGCTAATAAAATAATTGCTTGATCAATTTGATTTAATGGCTCATTTTGTTTTTGTTTTAAAATTTCAATGGCACGTTTACCATGTTCAATAACAGCTCTAGTGTTTTCATCTAAATCAGAACCAAATTGTGAAAAAGCTTGTAATTCACGAAATTGTGCTAATTCTAATTTTAATGTTCCACCTGCTTGTTTTATTGCTTTAATCTGTGCTGATGAACCTACCCGTGAAACCGATAAACCTACATCAACTGCTGGACGAATTCCGGCATTAAATAATTCTGACATTAAAAAAATTTGACCATCAGTAATTGAAATAACATTAGTAGGAATATATGCAGAAATATCACCGGCTTGTGTTTCAATAATAGGTAAGGCAGTAATACTCCCACCACCATGTTTTTCATTTAATTTAGCTGCACGCTCTAATAAACGTGAATGAAGATAAAAAACATCTCCTGGATAAGCTTCTCTTCCTGGTGGTCGTCTTAATAATAAGGAAATAGCACGATAGGCCACTGCATGTTTACTCAAATCATCATAAACAATTAAGACATCTTTACCTTCTTCCATTCATTCTTCGGCAATAGTTACTCCTGTATAAGGAGCAATATATTGCAAAGGAGCAACTTCACTAGCAGTAGCAGCAACAATAGTTGTATACTCCATTGCCCCTAGTTGTGTTAATTTATCAACAATTTGAGCAACAGTTGAAGCTTTTTGACCAATAGCAACATAAACACAAAAGACATTTTTACCCTTTTGATTAATAATAGTATCAATAGCAATCGTTGTTTTTCCAGTTTGACGATCACCAATTATTAACTCTCGTTGACCTTTGCCAATCGGAATCATTGCATCAATTCATAATAATCCTGTTGCTAAAGGTTCTGATACAGATTTTCTAGTCATCACACCCAGCGCTATTCTTTCAATCGGTCTAGTTTTCGTAGTTTTAATTGGACCTTTACCATCAATCTTTTGCCCTAGTGCATTAACAACTCTTCCTAAAAGCATATTACCAACTGGTGTTTCAACAACATTACCTGTTCTACTAACAATATCTCCTTCTTTGATACCTGTGTCATCCCCCATTAAAGTAACACCAACAGCAGTTTCTTCTAAACTCAAAACCATACCATAAATATTACTTTTAGGAAAAAATACTAATTCACCATTAACAGCCTTATCTAAACCATGAATTAGCGCAATTCCATCACCGACAGTAACAACAATGCCTTCCTCATTAGCACTAATTTTTTTACCATAATTTTTAATTTGGCTTTTTATAATTTCTGAAATTTGATTAACGTTTAAGGACATTTGTTTTACCTCTATTCATGACTTAATAATTCTTGTTTTAATTGATCAATTTGACCTTTAACGGAACCATCAAAAACTTGATTCCGTACTTTAACTTTAATACCGCCAATTAATGATTTATCAATCTTGTTAACGACTTTAATCTTATGTTTAATGACTTTCTCAATTTTCAATTTTATTTGATTTATTTGTTGGTTTGAAAGTTCTATTACTGAATAAATAATGCCATAGTTTACATCTTGATATTCATTACATAATTTGCGAAATTCTTTTAAAATGAAACGAACACACTGGAAATGATGTTCATCAATCAACAAAAAGAAAAAATTTAACATATATGGTTCAATATGATTTTTAAAAGTTTCACTAATAATTTGTTTACGTGTTTCAATAGTTATATTACTACTACTAGTAATATCAATAAATTCTGGATAAGTAGTAAAAATATCAATTAATTTATTACTTTCTTCAGCAAATTGAGTAATTTTTTTTATTTCTCTTGCTAATTGAAAAAGACCATTACTTCATTGATTAGCTAATCCTTCATCTATCATTTAACTTCACCACTATTCCAAATTCTTAATAAAATCAGTAATTAATTGTTCATGTTTTTTAGCATTCATTTCAGCACCAATAATTTTTTTAGCTGCTTCTAATGCTACTACTTTGATTTCTTCGTTAATCTTTGCTTCTGCCTCTTTACGAGCACGAACTAAATCACGATTTGATTGATTAGTAATACGCATACTCTCTTCTTGCGCTTTATCAATAATTTGTTTACGCTTATTGTAACCATCATTTTGTGCATTAGCAATAATTTCCTGAGCTTCAATTTTAGCAGCTTTTAATATTTGACTAGCTTCACCACGATCTTGATTAGCTAATGATTGCTTGCAAGCAGCAGCATCAAGTTTTTCTTTAATTACTAAATGTCGCGAATGTAAAGCCTTACGAAACGGAGCATAAACTCATCTTCAAAGTACCATTAATAAAATTAATGTTGCAAAAATATGAGCAATAAAAACAGGAAGATTGGGAAATAATTGATTAACAATATCATCACCTGATACTAAATCATTGAAATTAAAATTCATAAAATCACCTACTTTTTAATATTTTTTAATACCTTATGCTACAAATATTAAAATTAGAGAAACAACTAATCCATAAATAGCACCTGATTCGGCAATAGCTGCACCAATAACAAATTGTGTTCTAATTTTAGATTCTACTTCAGGATTACGAGCAACCGCTTCAACAGCTTTACCGGCAGCAAAACCTTGACCAATTCCACTTCCTGCACAAGAAATAGTTGAAATTCCAGCTCCAACAAACTTTAAACTCACTAAAGAATTAGGATCGGTTGCTAAATGATTAAAAAAATGAAAGACATGTGTCATTACTGTTGTTAATAGTTCCATAATAAATAAATTCTCCTTTTTGTGTTTTATTTTTTTTCCATAATTGAACGTTCGGTATAAATTTCTTCTTCATGATTTATTGCTTGTTGTTTACGAAGTTTTCTTGGTAATTTAATAGTAAGTTCTCCCTTATGAGAACTTCCTTCTTCCATTTGTAACTTCCAATAAACAAGAGTTAAGGTGCCAAAAATTAAGGCTTGAATACTTCCAGCAAATAAATCAAAATAAATATGTAAGAATGGTCCAATTACTCCAATTAATAAATTCATCTGACCAATAATTGGGATATTACTTCAAATATTAGCAGTTACCCCATAAAGCATTGCCAAAATAATACTTCCACCTAAAATATTACCAAATAAACGAAAAGATAAAGAAATCAAAGGTGCAAATTGAGTAATTAATTCTAGAGGGTTAATAATAAATTTTTTAAAAAATAAAAGTTTCTGAAATTTAATAGCAATATAATATATTCCAATAAAAGTAACTAATGCCATTGATAAAGTAACAGTATACATTGATGACTGTGGTTCAAGACCAATAATCGATAATCAATTACCAATTAAAATATAACCCATTACATATAACAAATAAACTGTCAGGTTTTTATACTTTACGCCAAGAACATCAACAACAATTTTTTCAACTGATTTAATTATTAATTCAACAACTAAAACAATACCTCTTGGATCTTCATCAGGCTTCATTCGTTTTACTTTATAGTAATAAATATAACTAATAACACTGATAAAGACTGTTGTTATCAAAATTGTTACCAATTGTGGCATAATTTGTAAATAATTCCAACTTTCCAATCCAGCTAAAGTTTCCATTTAAATTCCTTCTTTTAAGTTATTTTTTTGATATACACATAATGTTGCAGTAATAGTAGCAACCATTAATATTGACATTCCGGCAATTATAGTAAAAATATTAGCAAAGTTAAAGAAAATATTCAAAACTATAATTGAACCATAAATTAACATTCTTAATAAGAATCCAAAATATGCTAAGGTTTGTTTTAAATGTATTCCGCTGGTTAATCATTTTGACGATAAATATAAAAAGCATAACCCAATCATACTTCCTATAAAACCAATATTAAATCCAGCAATTAATAACCAATGGTTTGTATTAATTATAACAGTTATAATTAATCCTACATTAATTAATAATCAGTAGCATAACATTGTAAAAAGTATTGAAAGAAAAAGGTTATTTCTAATTTTTTCCATTAAAATATTTATTTAGTTCCAAAAATTCGATCACCAGCATCACCCAATCCAGGTACAATATAACCATCATCATTTAATTCTTTATCCAACGCTGCTAAAAAAATCTTAACATCAGGATGATTATGATTAATTTTCTTAATAGCTACTGGTGCTCCTACAATGGAAACTAAAGTAATATTTTTAAAACCTACTTTTTTTAATTCTTTAATAGCAGCGTCAGCAGTACCACCAGTAGCAAGCATTGGATCTAAGATAAATACTAATGCATCACTTATATTTTTAATATTTTTGGGATATTTAAAAAAATATTTTTGTGGTTTTAAAGTTTCTTCATCACGATAAAGACCAACATGACTAATAATTGCATTAGGTACTACATACTCAAATCCATTTGTCATCCCTAATCCTGCTCTTAAAATCGGAGAAAGAATGATTGTCTTGGTTAATGTTTTACCAATAACTTTAGTAATGGGTGTTTCAACTTCAATTTCATCAAGAGGAATATCTTTAAATACTTCATAAGCCATTAACGTTGCAATTTCGCTTAAATTCTCTTTGAAATCTTTTTTTTGGGTTAAGTGATTTCTAATTCTTGTTAATTTATCTTGTATTAAAGGATGATTAACAATAAACAGATTTTTACTACTTTCCACTAAAAACACTCCTTTATCTTTAATGCGTATATTTTCAATAATTTAAAATATATACTAATATGAAATTTTACGCCTTTTAATTTATAAATCAATAAAATAACAATAAAAATAACGAAAAAAGATAAAAGATTTATTCAAAAATTATTTTTTTAATTGTTAATTTAGCACTTCCATTTCAAATATTTATGATAAATGTTTTCCAACAAATATTTCTGATATTAATGTTGAAAGTAATAACGAACAACAAATATCTGAAAGAACTCCATTATTAAGAAATAACGATATAACAAGTATTAATGGTGAACAATTACCAATAATTAATCAAAATCATTGTCAATTAACTTTTTCATAAACTTAATAAAAATAAATGTTGGTAATTTACTAACATTTTTTATTTATGATTAAATAACAATAAAAAAAAGTTACTGTTTAACACTCATTTTTTTCATTTCTTCATATAACCTATTATTATTTCTATTATTTCATGTACCAAATTGATGATTAAAAGAAGTAAGCAAAGGATAAGAAAACCCAAGTTCTACTAATTTTTTAATACATTTAAAATAATCTTCTTTTAATGGTAAAACAACTTCAGTAACTTTCTGTTTTCATGGTTGTTTATATTGAATACCACTATAAATATCATTTAATTCAGGAACAATAAAAGCATAAATTCCACCAACACCAACTTCCATAAAATTATGTTTATTTGGATGAGGATATTCAAAAATTTTAATATGCAAAACCAAATGTTCTAATAAATTACAATAAACTAATCGATCAGCATATTGATAGGCAAATGGTGACTTTTGAGCTCATTTGGGAGTAGATAACAAAATTGCTTTATCTTCATCAATATGATGAATATATAAACCTTCTTTTCCCCTTGTTATTCCTTGTGATTTCTTAGACATTGTTGCATCTGAAAAATAATTTTTTGAAATACATCCATATTTATTTTTTAAAAAATTACAAACATTTTCATAATTCATTGTTAATAATTTTTCTACTTCTGACATGCTTACCCCATACTATACTACTTTATTTTTATGATAATAATGAAAATCAAGTTTTCTTTTTTATTACCCAAAATAATATAAATTAATCTTTAACAAAAGCTAAGACAAAACTAAAACTACCATGTAATAAAAAATGATAATCATCTTCAATAGCATTAACATTAATATGAACATCATCAAATGTTTTAATAGATTCTGATAAAGTATGACCTTCTACATTAACAATATAGTCACTATCTTGTTTTGCTGTTGGAACAATAGCATTAATTTTACTTTCAATTAATGATAAACAACGTAAAGCAATTGCTTCACCAAAAGTAGTGGTATTAATTTTAATTTTTTCTTCTTGCTTATCAATATTAACATTACTAATGTCTTTAGCTTTTGATACTAATTTTACACAAGCATTAAAACTACCTTTTAAAAAATTACTATTATTTGAAGCAGATACATTAACAGCAAGTGATTCAAATTTATCAATTTTAGCATACATATCATTATGATTAACAATTGTTATTTTATAATCGGTTCCATTTTCTGGTTTTTTTCCTTCTGGAACTAATTTATTAATTTCAGTTTGTACTTTAGTTTTAAATTTAATTAAAGCTGTATTATAAATATCTTTATTTAATTCAACAGGAGCATTAGTAACTTCCATATTAATATTACTAATATCAACATATTTTTGATTTGCATCATTTACCTTATCACATGCAATAAGTGGTAAAGAAATAATGCTCGTTAAAAACATCGCTTTAAATACTTTTAATATTTTTCTCATAGTTTTTCACCTATTATTCTCTCGAAAAAACTAATCTTCTTAGTTTTAACTTTATATTTCTTAATTATTTTTGATTATTAACTTATTATTATTTTGTTTTCTTGAATATTTTTTATAACTATTTGTTCCAATAAAAATATAGTAAATTAAAATATTAATAGAACCTATTAATACTGATACTAAACCAAAATATAACAATAGGCTAACTTTAAAAGAAGAAAAAGAAAATATAATTCCTAAAGTAATTAAAAAAAAGCCAGTAAATTGAATAAACTTTCAAGTATTAAATTTAAAGTGTTTTTTTGCCATAATTTTGCTCCTAATAATATATTTTGTATAATTATATCATTTTCACAAAAAAAGCAAAATTTTTAATTATTAAATAATAATTGTTATAAACTAATAACATGAACAGCAAAACTAATTGCTTCTTCATATTTATTAAAAAGAAAAAATAAACGTTTATTTTGAAAATTAATTTCAATACCAATATATTTTTGTTTATTTTTTATATAATTATTTTTTTCTCAAAAAAATGTAATACTTTTAACATTAACTAATGGTATTATTTGTAGTTCAAAAGAATCAATAAAATAAAGATTATTTCGTGAAATTAACAAGTCTATTTGATTTAAAGGTATAAAATCTGATGATTTGATAAGATTAATGTCTTTAATTTTATAACGTAAAAATAATTTTTTGGCATTACTATATTCAGTTTTTAAAAGAATATTTTGGCCAGAAATCTTATTAAGATCTTCATACTTTCCCAAAATGACTTTGTCACTATAATAAATATCTTCTTTAATTTTTTCTATTGAAACTGGTAATTCTTTAGTATTTATTTTTTTTAATTTTAAATATTTATATAAAGTATTTATATCTTTAGTAATTTTTAATATTTTCTTTTGTTTATTTTTTTTAATTAATAAAATTAGTGTAATTAATAAAATCAATATTGTTGTGCATGCAATAATAATTAAAATTATTCATCAATTCATAGTATTATCTCCTTTTTTAATACTGTTATCTAATTATTATCTAATAATTTTATCATTAAAACTATTAAAAATAGTTGATGGTTTATTTGTTAAAATCTCACCTGCTACTCTATACCTTAAGTTAGGCAAGTTTATATTATGATAATCGTTAATTGGTTGTTCATTACTTAAATTACAACTTGTAGCTACTAAAGGCCCTGTTAATTTAATTAATTTTTGAATAAAATGTGAAGCACTAACTCTAATTGCTATTGTCTTTTTATTTATTCAATATGATGTGTTTAAACTAGGTTGTTTTAAAACTATAACAGTAACTTTACCAGCACTAAAATTATTTATTAAAAATGACTGTAATTGATCGCTAATTATACCAATGCTTTTAGCTTGTTCTCAACTAGCAACTAAAATTGGCAGTTCTTTAGTATAATCACGTTTTTTTATTTGATAAATTTTATTAATAGCTTTGTCATCATTAAATTTACAAACAAGACCATAAATTGTATCTGTTGGTAAAGCAACCACTTCGCCATTAGCAATGATTTGACTAATTTCTTTAATTTGATTTTGCTGTAAAGTTATCATGAAAACACCACTATAAATTTTAACTAAATTATACACCTATTATTTTAAATATAATAGTTGTTTCAAAATAATGAATAAAAAACTTATAAATGATATTTGTAATTTAAAATAAACCTTAAAATTACTAATTAAAGATTGGAAAATCATTCATTAATGGTTTAATAAACATCTTAATTTAATATAGATTAATATTTATATTAGATTTTTATTAAATTAAATATAGAAGGAGAATCAAAAAATATGCCCAAAAGAAAAATAGGAATACAACATACTAATGAAGAAATTGAAAAAATAAGAAAAGAAATTGAAGATAATGATAATAAACCATTTATAATAGAAACAATTTGTATTCAAAATATCATTGAAAAAACAATTGATAAAAAATTTAATAATAATGATTTTACAAAAATGATTTTTCCCAATAAAGAATTAGATAGCACTATAAAAAAAGAAATTATAAAATTAGAAACTCAATTTAAAGATGCAGAAATAGATTATATTAAATTTAATTCTCATTTACCAAAAATATAATGAAAGTTAAGATTTATCTTTCCGGTGATGTTAAATAATCATTATTAAATTTATTAAAAATAAATGATTTTATATTTGTTTTTTTATACTATTAATTTTATATAAAAATG
>NZ_JALMUW010000079.1:0-3308 GCF_023846195.1 Spiroplasma endosymbiont of Lariophagus distinguendus | reverse complement strand
TTACAAAATTCTCTACAACTAATGATTGATGATAGTAATTGGGATATGATGGAAGCACAAGATATGACGATAACTACTTATGATAATCGCTTGTTATCAGCTTTTTTCATTAATAATCATCAATCTAATAAAAATCATAAATGAATAATTGCAACTCATGGTTGACAACAAAATCGCTATAGCATTTTATATTTAGTTAAACATTTTTATGAACAGGGATATAGTATTGTTACTTATGATACAAGAGGTCATGGTAGTAATAATATCCATGATGCAATTACTTTTGGTAATAAAGAAGCAGATGATTTATATGCTGTTATTTTAAGTCTTAATAATTATTTAGCAGAAACAGATTTTAAACAACCTCCTAATATTACTTTAATTGGTAATAGTATGGGTGCCAGTACTGTTTTGGAAACAATATCTCGATTTGATACTGGTAAATTTGGTGTTAAATGTGCAATTTCTGATTGTGGATTTGATAGTTTTAGTCATATTATTAAAATTATGGGTAAACAATACTTTAACCTTCATTGATTTTGATTTTATTATGGTGTTAAATTTTTCTTTAGGTTAAAAGATAAATTTAATATTAATAGTATTGATCCTATTAATAAATTAAAATATTGTTCTTCAATTCCTGTATTATTTATTCATGGTAATGATGATGAAACTGTACCAGCAACAATGGCACAAAAAATGTATGAAGAGAAAATAAATTATGAAGAAGAAACAATAAGTGAATTATTAATTATGCCATCTGCTAAACATATAAGAGCCGTCACTACCGATTATGATACATATTGCAAAACTACTTTAAAATTTGTTAATAAATGAACAAATTTTAAAACCGAAGATAAAGGAGATTAAATTAATAATGATTTATTATATTAATAATAGCAAAGACCCATATTTTAATTTAGCAGCCGAAGAATATTTGATTACTAATCCTTATATAAATGATGAAATCTTATTATTATGACAAAATAATAATACTATTGTTGTTGGTAGAAACCAAAATACAATTGAAGAAATTAATAATGAATATGTGAGAACAAAAAAAGTTAATGTTGTACGAAGATTATCTGGTGGTGGAGCTGTTTATCAAGATTTAGGAAATTTAAATTTTACTTTTATTCTTGATAAAAATAAAGATAATGCTCGTAATTATGGTCTTTTTACAAAACCAATAGTTAATGTTTTACAAAATCTAGGTTTAAATGCTCAATTTAGTGGTAAAAATGATATTTTAGTTGATGATAAAAAAATATCGGGTAATGCCCAATATACATATAAAAATCGAATTTTACATCATGGTACTATTCTTTTTAATGTTGATATGCAAATGTTACCAAAAGTATTAAAACCTGATTTGGATAAATTAAAATCAAAAGGTATTAAATCAGTACAAGCACGAGTAACAAATATTTTACCATTATTAAATCCACCAATAACAATTGAAGAATTTCAAAATTTAATTATTGAACAATTAAAAAGTACAAAAAATACAAAGATTATGGAATTTTCTGAAAAAATGATTGCTGATATTGAATCATTAGCAAATACTAAATATCGAACTTGAGATTGAGTTTATGGTAAATCTCCAGATTTTGATTTAAAACATAAAACACTTTTTCCTAGTAAAGGAACTATTCACGTTTGAATGAATGTTAAGGCAGGAATTATTGAAAATATTAAAATATATGGTGATTTCCTAGGGTCAGCAGGTACTACTAGTTTAGAAAAAAAACTAGAAAAACAAAAATATAATGTAGCAACTATTACTAATATCATTGAAAATGCTAATATTAACGAAATTTTTGGTGAAAATTTTCTTGCTGAAGAAATCATAAAAAGTATCATAAAATAATGAATAAAATTCTTATTTATGATATCCTTACTTTTATAACTAATATTAAAGAGGAAATATGAAGAAATATTTATGGATTTTATTTATAATGTTTATTTTTATAACACCAATTAGCAATGTTATTACATTTTTAGTAAATAATAGTTTTGATCAAACAAATAGTATAAATGATATTCTTTATCCAACACGTGGTTGACCAAAAAAAGATAGAAATCAATTAAATGTTTGACAATTTTTATATCAAGATGCTATTGATAAAGTAGGTAAAACTAATGATAATATTGTTAATGGTTTTAATAATTTTTATCTTGCTGAATTTGATAAATACCGTGATTCAGCAAGTAAAAATGCTGGTAAACCTGGCTATGATGAAATTGGTATACCAACAGCAGATATTAATGATTATATTAATAATAAAATTATTCATTCACAATCAATGCAAATATACATGGCCTTAACATTGCGAACATATTTTATTGAGTTTACTATTAATAAAATTAATGATCCAAGTAGTAATTATATTAATGCAAATGAATATTTAAACTTATGAGTTATGAAGTATTTTGAAGCTGGTTTTTATTTTCAATGAGTAAAAATTTGAATTCAAGATTTAGGTAGAACAATTGAAAAATCAATTGATATTGATTTTTACACTTTTGATAAATATGTGGAACGAAATAATAAAGGTGAATATATGTGAAATAAACCACCCAGTGACAAAACAGTAAAGCCACTATTAATTTTGGATTCTGATATGAAAAAAATGTTTAATCAATTATATGAAGAAATTTTAAATAATAATTTACAAGGAAAATAAAAATGATTATTCTAGAAAATATAAGTAAAAATTATGGTAAAAATCAGGTTTTAAAAAATATTAATTTAGAGATACCTGCTTCACAATCACTTGCTATTTTAGGTGCTAATGGTTCTGGTAAAACTACTTTGGTTGAAATTATTTCACAAGTTTTAAAACCAACATCAGGTAAAGTATTATTTCTTGATGATGTTGGTAAAAAGGTTAGTCGGAAAATTGGTGTTCAATTTCAAGAAGGTTATTGACCAGTTGGTACACGAATTATTGATTTAATTAAATTTTATAAAAATAAAAAAAATATTAAAAGTGAAGAAGGCAAAGGATTAATTGATGTTTTTGAGTTAAATGATATTTTGAAAAAAGAAATTTCTTTACTTTCGGGTGGTCAAAGACAAAGATTTAATTGTTTTTTATCAATTTTAAATGATCCTGAAATTTTAATTTTAGATGAGTTAGTTACAGGTTTAGATTTAAAAATGCAAATTAAACTTGTTAATTTTATTAAGTCATGAAAAGAAATTAAAAAAATTAATTTATTAATTGTTTCACACACACCAGAAGAAGTTGAATTACTTTGTGATCGGGTAGTAATTTTAAAAAATGGTGAAATTTATCAAGGGT
>NZ_JALMUW010000078.1:0-3340 GCF_023846195.1 Spiroplasma endosymbiont of Lariophagus distinguendus | reverse complement strand
AGATAACCAAACTATTCAAGAAACAAATAATGATATATGAACAAAATTAAAAAATTATTTAAATTGACCAACATCAAACACAGAAGAGCTAATACAAGCTCAAAAAAAATATATTGAACAATTAGAACAAAGTAATTTAGAAAAAGATAAGGAAAATAAACAACTTAAAAAGCAAAATAAAGAATTAAAACAATCAAAGCACGACAATATTAATTTTGATAAGTTTAAATATAATGCTATAACAATTTATGATAAAAAACAAAGTAAAAAAACAGGTATTAATAAAATTCACGAAGAAATTTTGCCAATCGAAGATAAAATAATTTTTATAACAACTTTTGTACATGTTGATAATTCTATTACTGAGGAAATAATTTATTTCCATCAACTTACAAATGGTAATATTGAAGTCATAAAACAATTGAAAAAATATGAAAATATAAATGAGTATAAAAATGATCTTTTATTAATTGAAGAAAATTCAAATCATGAAAAAAATATAAAAGTTGACCCTATACCCATTAAAAACTTTTTAAAACAACAACATAGTTACAAACTAAAACCAACTAAAATTGAAATAAGTATATGAAGTGCCAGTTGGTTAATACCTATAACTATTATTAGTATTGGTTTAATTCATCCTCCGCTACTTGTAACAGCTATTTTACTGAGTATTGCTAGTTTAGCTCTTAAAGAAACTACAGAATTATTTTTACCAGTATCAATAAAAGTTAAATCATGAATAAGACAAAAGTTTTATTCATTAATTCATAAAATACCATTTGTAAATAAAAGAAATCTTATTAAAACTAAAGAACAACAAGAAATAGAAAGTAATATAAACAAAAATATAAAAAATTTAACTAGTGATAAACTAGAAACTATATTAGAAACACAATATGATATTTTAAAATAAGAATTAGATAACAAAAAAGATATGAAACCAGACAAACTAATAAGTAACAACACAATAAATCATAACTCAAATAGTATTTTAGAAAATTCAAGTATTAAATCAGAAAATAATCACACTTTTGATTCATCTATACGAAATACTGTAAATCAGCAAAATGCACCTTCAACAAGTTCAAATCATAACTGAGACAAAATAAAATGCTTACGGACTTCTCCCCACATGTACTTGTGGAGGAAACAATGAAATTGAATGAGTTCAACAATACTTTTCAAACAGAACAAGATTGTTTGAAATATATAGCGGACTTCTCCCCACATGTACTTGTGGAGGAAACAATGAAATTGAATGAGTTCAACAATACTTTTCAAACAGAACAAGATTGTTTGAAATATATAGTAAGTTTGAAGGAAAATAAATGTATCAGGTGTTATTGAACAAATTTGAATACTTCTGATTTAAGAAGAATAAGATGTTTGAAATGTCATCAAACATTTAGTATTCTTCATGGCACCATTTTTTACAAGTCACAAATACCTTTGAAATCTTGGTTTTATCTCATCTTTAGATGAATAAACACCAAACATGGAATTCCATCAACTGATGTTGCAAAAGAATTGGGGGTAACTTTGAAAACTGCTTGAAGAATGGGTCATAAAATCAGAACTTGTATTGCCAAACAAGAATCACAATTTATTGTTGAGGGCATAGTGCAAATGGATGAAATGTATCTTTCACATATGGGTTTTAAAAAACAAGGAAGATCCTTGGTGAATAAAACCTTGATTGTTGGTATTTATGAAAAAACAACCAATAAATTAATTGTGAAAGTATTGAAAAATGCAAAAAGTAAAAATCTTTTGCAGTTTGCAAGAAACCACATTTCTTCAAAGTGTCATGTACATACTGATTTTTGAAAAGGATATTGCGATTTTAAATCGGTTTTCACTAAGCATGAAACAGTCAATCATCAAGATAGCTATGTTTCAAAAACTGGTGTAAATACCAACCAAATTGAATCAGTTTGAAAACATATAAGAAGAACATTTAAAACACATATCAAAGTTGCAAAACATCATGTTCATTTATATGCAAAAGAAGCTGCATATAAATTCAATAAGATACCTAGTTTTGAAATTGTAATGCTATGTTTGATTTAAAAATGTGGGGAGAAGTCCGTAGATAGGCTTTTCTCAGCATTTATGTGATAAAATTTAAAAATAGTACATAAAGGGAGAAAAGCCAATGCTTATTAACAACATAATTAAAGAAATTAACAAATTTAATTAAGTAATAAAGTTCTAATCGCTATTTTCAAAAAATAGTGATTTTTTATTCTTTTTTACACATTTTTTGTTTTAAAAATATATACTTTTCTTGGATATTTTAAGGGTAGAAAAAAAATATTCAAAAATAATATAAAGAGAGGAATTTTATAATATGGAAAAATGAAGTCAAGCAGACAAAGATAAATTTAAAAAGGATGCTGAAAGAATCAACAAAGCTTGAGGAGAAAAAAACGAACGTGAAAGAAGAGAAAGAGTTGCTAATGCTCTTGGATTTGAAAAAGATAAGAAAGCATCAACTTCAAAAGGACCAAAAATGTAAATCTTAAATAAACTGCACAATTGTGCAGTTTATTTAATAATTTTATGTTTTTTGGTATAATTTTAATTAAAATATTTAACGTAAATAAGTGTTAAAATCTAAAATTGTTATAATTAAATTGTTCTTATTTTTGTATAGAACAAAATAATTATAAAAAATGAATATAAAATTTAAACATAAACACAAATTTCAAAACCCCCTAAAAATTTTAGTTTCTATTTTTAATATAGGAATTTTTTTATTTTAAATGCAGTTCTTCATCAACAATTTCTTTAAATTCCATTGCACCAAGTTTTTTAAAAAATTTATTTGTCTTATTTAGTATAATGGCATTATTATTTTTATCTAGTCAAATTCTATTAACTAACTCAAAAGATATTGTTCTATAATAAATTGGTCTTATGTATTGAATTTGATTATCAATTTTAATTTTAAAATAATCATGACTGCTAGATTCAGTAGTCATTAATTGCACTTTAACGTGGCTAGGATAAGACTTAATAACTATTGCTGGACGATACTTTTGTTTACCAGTCTCTTTATCAATATCATTTGGGAGTTGAATACGAACTCCTATGCCTTTTCTTAATTTTCATCAGTATTTTTGTTGCATATCAAGTTCGCGCTTTCCATATTTGACATATTTACAAATTAATTATATAATTAATTTGTTAGTACAGTTAATACTGTGCAAGGGAGTATAGCTCCCCAATTCCCAACCCTAGTTGTTGGGCTTTTTATTTTTTTCTTTATTTTGATTATATTACTAATATTACAAGTATTATTTTATAATAAAAACTATATAAATCAACTAATTAT
>NZ_JALMUW010000077.1:0-3386 GCF_023846195.1 Spiroplasma endosymbiont of Lariophagus distinguendus | reverse complement strand
ATATATTATTCAAAACTATGTAATTCTTTTCATAGTTTTTCTAAAATTACTTTTGATTTAACTAATGATGAAAGTTGTGTTTTTGTAGCATTTTGCAATAATTGTCAAGTTGGAAATTGCTGTAATATTTTATTTTGTAATTGTAAACCAATTCCTGGTACTGATGATAAAACACTACTTATCATTGATTGACTTCGTTTTGTTTTATGATATTTAATTGCATAATTATGAACTTGATCTTGTAATTTACTCAAAAATAAAAAACAAGCATCAGTTTTAGGAATATTAATAATTTGCATTTTATCATTTATAATTTTATCAGTTTGATGTTTTTTATTTTTAACTAATCCAATAATAGGAATTGTTAAGTTTAATAATGTTAGTTGTTCTAATGTAGCACTAATTTGTGGTTTTCCACCATCAACAATAATTAAATCAGGAAGTGGCAATTTATTAATAACTAAGTGATGATATCTACGATAAATCATTTCACAAAAACGATGATAATCATCAATAATTTTTGGATCTAATAAAAATTTGCGATAATCATTAAAACTAGGATTACCATTCTTATAAACAATCATACCGCCAACACTAGCACTTTGTTGAAGATTAGAAACATCAAAAACCTCTAAATGATTTAAATTAGGAATTTTTAATCATTGTGATAATACTTTCATCATATTTAACGGTGCATTAAATTGATTAGTTTGTAAATAATTATTTCATGCGTAAATGGCATTGGTTTTTGCCAATGTTAAAATATGTTCTTTTGTTCCTTTAATTGGATTAATAAATTTTATTTGTGGAAATAATAATTTTAATTGTTTTAAATCAATATTTGATGGTAAATATATTTCATTTGGCAATGTATTTTTACTATATAGTTGTTGACAATAATTACGAATTAAATCTTGAATTTCTAAGTAATTATTTTGAACTATTTGTTCATCTTTAGCTTGCAATTTACCATTACGATAAAATAAAGTAATTAAAACAACCATTTCATCTTCAATTAAAAAATTAATAAAATCGCGATTTCCATAATCTTGAAACTCAACAACTTGTTGTGATAAAAATAAATCTATTTTTGATAACAAAATTTTAATACGATTAGCATTTTCAAATTGTAAGTTTTCAACACTAATATTCATACTATTAATTAATATTTTTTTAACAGCAGTAACATTCCCTTTGAAAAATTGATCAATTTTACTAATCATATCTTCATAATAAGTAATAGGTACTGATTTAAAACAAGCACCAGAACATTGCTGTAAATGATAATATAAACAAGGTTTACCAAGATTACCAGCACATTTTCGTAATGGAAAAATTCGTTCCAATAACTTTAAAATTTCACGCGCACCAGTACCATCTGGAAATGGTCCATAATAATGTCCCTCTTTTTTAGTAGCACTACGTACATAACGATATTGTGGATCACGATTATTAGTAATTTGAATATAAGGATATTTTTTATCATCTGCTAACAAAATATTATATTTAGAATGATGTTTTTTAATCAATGTTTGTTCTAAAATTAAAGCCTCTTTTTCATTAGATGTCGTAATGTATTCAACATCATGAATATCATTAACTAATAACATTGTTTTAAAATTACTGGCTTTATTTAAATATGAAGTTACTCGTTTTTTTAATGAATTAGCTTTACCAACATAAATTAAATTATTATGTATATCTTTAAATAAATAACATCCAGCAATATTAGGTAAAAGTTTAATTTTCATTTGTAGTAAAGATTTTTCTGCCATTAGTTCACCTAAATTTATTAACAAATTAAAAGATACTTTGATTTTAACATTAATATAATGTTTTATCCTAAAGTAAACTCTTAATTTTATTCATTATTAATTACTTATGATTCGTTATTAATAATAGTTTCGTTATCATTAAGAATTTCACGATTTAAAATACTATCTTCTAAACTTTTTTTAACTACCAGAGTACCTTTGCTATTACTCATTACATCTTTTTGTTTTTCAGGGTCAATTTTACCAAAAGGAGTTAAATAACTATTTTCATTAAAATAAACAATAGGCGAAGAAGGTTTATTGATAATGTCACTATTATCATTTTGTTTTATTTCATTTTGTTTTATTTCATTTTGTTTTATTTCATTTTGTTTTATTTCTGCTTTTTTTACTGGTGATATAAGTGGTTCTTTCTTTGATTCCTTATTGAAATTATTTTCTTTTCTAAAAGATTTTTTAACTTGTTTATCAATTAATAATTTTTCTTTTTTTAACTTAATATGTTTTTGTTTTAAATCAGCATTTATTTTATTTTTTTGCTTTTTATTTTTATTATTAATAATAATTTGTTTAATAATTTGTTTCATTTTGCTAAAGAAAATAAAAGGTTTATTAAAAATAAATAAACAAGTTAAAGAAAAAATACTAATAAAGTTTGCAATTAAATTAGTAACAAAAAAACCATAATTAAAAATACCTATTAAAACATTACTAATAATGCCACCAGTAGCATATGCTGGAAAAAAGGTTTCAACACTAAAATCTTTAAAAGAAATTGGTGAAGCAAAAAAACCTAGATAATTATTTATACCATTTGTATTTCATCATGTTTTAACGTATATTTCACTAATATTTAATAGGTTTAAATTATAATAACTAGTTCATAAATTATTCTTTCCTAAAATTATTAAAGTTAAAGTTTGCGTTGTCCAACAACTAATCACTAAAAATAAAAAATAAACAAAAATATACTTCAATTTAAATTGCATGCGATAACCAAAAGCTAAAGGAATAATCATTAAAAAAAGAAAGAAATAAACAACATATTTAATTCACCCAAATAAAAAAGAAAAAAGAAAATCATCAAGCACTTTACCAATTATTGAAAATCTAGTTAAACTAACTATTAGGAAAAAGAAGATTACTAATAAGAAAAAAAGTAATCCAACTTCATCACCACGAGATTGAGATTTTGATATTTTAATGCCATTTTTAATCATAAGAACATCACCTCTTAACATTCTCCACAAAATAACTTATAAAAATAGTATAACATAATTGATATATGTAATATCTTTCTATAATCGATTTTTGATTTATTATTGCAAAAAACAATATTAATTTTTTAATACTTTTATCATAAAAAATGTATTATTTAAATTTCATATTCATTATTTTCTAGATTTTAAAAATTTAAAATAAATCATTTTTCTTATTTATATAAAATTTATTTAACAATTAATTTATATAATATTATATAATCATTGTAAACTTAATATAAGTTTTACCCGTTGCTTTATTTAAAGTAAAATGGGTTTTTATTTTCTAATTTTAAAGGGGACATAAATAATGTGGGGTTTTAATAAAAATAAAAAAGAAGAACAAGAAAGA
>NZ_JALMUW010000076.1:0-3395 GCF_023846195.1 Spiroplasma endosymbiont of Lariophagus distinguendus | reverse complement strand
TGCTCCCTAATAATTCAATGAATAGTTAGTTTATATTAAAAGAATGCAAATTTGAAAAATATTTATTTAAGTATAAAGGATATTGAATTAAAAATGCTGGTAATTGTCCAGCATTTTTAAAGTTATATTTGATAATAAACTATATTAGAAAATTAAACTATTATTTATTCAAACTCTGATTTAGGAAATACATATTTATCGATAGCTTTTGCAACACCACCACAAGTATTTTTACTAGTAACATCATATGCTATTTCTTTTAAATTAGGATGAGCATTTTGCATTGCAATACCATATTTAGCCCATTTTATTAATTTATAATCATTCATACCATCACCACAAGCTAGTACTTGCTCAGGAATAATATTTCATTTTTTGCATAAAAATTGTACAGCAGCAGCTTTATTAACACCAATTGGATTAATTTCGATAACACTATGAGAAGAAGTAGCAAGTTCTAAATCTTTTATAGTATTTAATTGTTCTAAAATTGGATTAACTTGTTTTTTCTTTTTACAAAATAATAAAATTTTATACATACCCTCATCGGTATTCTCATCAATTTGTTTAGTTGGTAGGTTATTAAAATTTTCCATAATTTTAACTTTTAGTGATCTGCGATTAATTAAGCCTGTTTTATTATCGGTACTATATCCTCACATTGCTAAATTATTTTTATTAGCAAATTTAATTATTGTTTGTATTTGTTCTTTTGTTAATGATTTTTCATACAATATATCTAATCTATTATCATTAGTAATATCAAGGATGTTACCACCATTATAACAAATAATATGACCGGTTTTTTCATGCATTAAACATGATTTTGCAATATCAATGGTTGAACTTGGTGCTCTTCCTGTTGCAATAATAACTTTAATATTTTTTTGATATGCTTTTTGAATTGCAATTAGATTTTTAGGATGAATTTTTCATCTACTTTTCAATAAAGTTCCATCTAGATCAAGAACAATTAATTTAATAGCCATTATAAATACCTTATTTTCCTATTTCTTCGATAATATTAGTCATATCTTTTTCAGAAACTAAACCAAAAGTTTTTTTAACTTCTTTTCCTTCTTTATTAAAATAAATTAATGTTGGAATTGATTGGATTTCATAATCTTTTGCTAGTTCTTTAGCTTTGTCAACATCAACTTTAATAAAATTAATATTTTTGTGTTTTTCGTCATTAGCAACATTTTCAAATCTTGGCCCTAACATTTTACAAGGACCACATCATTCTGCTGAAAAATCAATTACTGTTATTTTTTTTGATTGTAAAAGTTGCTCAACTTCTTTTATAGAATTAATATGTTGTATTTTGCTTTCATTATGCATGTGTTCACTACCTTTTCTTTTAATTTATTTTATGGTTTAATTCTATCATTAGTTTTAATTTTTAAAACATTAAACGATAAAATAATTTTTTTAATTTTAGTTATTACTATTTTAGTTATTACTATATAAATATTTATAATTTTTTTAGAATAAATTCATAAGAAAATTGTAAATTATTTTTTTTAAAATTAAAGAAATATCTTTTCAATTTTAGAATATATCTGTTATAATCTGAAATATATAGGTTAGGACTAAACAATTTGAGAAGGGGATAAATAAATTATTAGTACATTTTATAAAACTGTTTAATAAATAAATGTAAATGAATTTTAAAAGGTGTAGAGTTAATATTTATTTATGGTATTTCAAAAAAATAGTTTGGTAGAGAGTTATTTTTTAATTTTTAATATTATTTATTTTTCCACAAAAACAAAAATTGTAAAAACCTATGTGTTAAAGTATGTTTATATTAAGTTTTTAAGAGCAGGTTATTTGGGTTACTATAATTTATGCATCCTTTTAGAAGGAGAGTAAAAAAAATGTCTGTTTTTAATAGACTTGCATGTGTTTTTAAGCCACCTGCAAAAAAAGAAATTTTTAGTGAAGACTTAAAGCAAGTTAATAAAAAATTTATTATTTTACGTAATCAAGTTTTTGGTTTTAGCATTTTATCATATATTCTTTACTACTTTACTCGTCAAGCGTATACAGTAGCGGGTTCTGCTTTAGAAAGCAATGGTAGCATAACTAAAATGGAGTATGCTTTAATGGGAACAATTTTTGCCGTTGTTTATGGTGGTGCTAAATTTATTGTTGGAAATGTTGCTGACCGTAGTTCAGGAAGAGTAATCATGATTTTTGGATTATTTGTTTCTTCTATTTTAAATATTATTATGGGTGGTGTAGTTGCTTTTGCTGGAACTAAAATTAGTGTTGGCCCATTTGTAATGATGTTGAGTTTGATTGCGATGTTAGCTGTTTTCCAAGGCATGGGCTGACCAGCTACAGCTAGACTATTTTCTCATTGATTTACTGATAAAGAACGTTCGGGACGTATTGGAATTTGAAACTCAGGACAAAATATTGGTGCTGCTTTATTACCGGTTGTTGTTATTTCTTTAGTAACATTACTTGATCCGGGTGGAACAATTTATGGTTTATATTTTTGAATTCCTAGTATTTTTGCTTTAGCTATGATTCCATTATGTTTATGAGGATTGCGTGATCGCCCTGAAGCAGAAGGCTTACCTACTGTTGAAAAATGAAAAGGTGTTCTAGAACATAAAGAAGAAAGAGTAGAACTTAATTGAAAAGAAATTTTTGTAAAATATATTTTAAAAAATAAATTTTTATGAATATTAGCATTTGCTAATATTTGAGTATATGTTGTACGACAAGGACTGGCAGGATGAACATTAATTTTAATGAAAGATATTCATGGCTTAGATTTAAAACACAGTAAATGATTTGCTGCCTGTTTTGAATTATCTGGTTTATTTGGTGGTATTTCTGCAGCATATTTTGCTAAGTGATTTTTTAATAATCGTAAAGCACCATTAATGATATTTGGATTATTGATTGCACTTTGTGGACTAGTTTTATTGCAAGTTGCTCCTCGTGGTAATATGCCTATGCTTATTACTGCTTTAATGATTGCTGGTTTTGGTATTTATATGCCACAAGCGATGATTGGTGCTACTGCTATTGAACTAACAAATAAGAAAGCAGCTGCTACTGCTTCAGGATTTACAGGATTATCTGGTTATTTTCTTGGTGATGCTCTTTTTTCAAAAGTAGTAATTGCTGGTATTGGTAATGAAAACTGAGATTATGTATTTTATTACTTTTATGGTTGTATTGCTGCTGCTATTATTTCATTAGCTTTACTATGAACAAAAAATCAAGATAATAAAATATTATAAAAATATTATTAGATTAGCACCATAATAAGGGTGCTAATTTTTTTATTTAAAATGATATTTTAATTATACATAATAGAGAAAACGTGTTATTAATATAAGTTTAAAAAGGAAAGAAGCAAAGACAAATGTGTC
>NZ_JALMUW010000075.1:0-3498 GCF_023846195.1 Spiroplasma endosymbiont of Lariophagus distinguendus | reverse complement strand
TACTGAAACTAATATTTGACATGTTTTAAAAGAAATGCTTGGTAATAGAACATATAATATTTTAATTTATATTAAAATGGTTATTTTTAAATGTAATAAGATAAATTTAGAAACATAATTAATGAATGTAATAATTACTTATTATTTCACAATTTGCAATAGCATCTCAAAAATTATTATTTTTTATTTTTCTTTTTAAACCAATAATTAAGAATGTTAATGACAAAATTATAGAAATAAAAATTGGAACTACAATTGTAGAAAAAATAACTGCAATTTTTAACCATAATAAAGAATAATTATAAGAATTATGAATAATATAATAACTTCCAAAATTATTAAGGCAAATATTGTTATTAGTTAATATATAATATCAACTGTATTTACTTCATAAAGTAAAACCATTATATTCATATATTAAAGGTTCTGTATTTTTAACTAAATGATTACTTTTAATAGTTACTACTTCTTTTCCATGAAATAAACCTAGTAATAATAATCCCGCAATAATAATTAAAACAGTTAAAATAAATATTAATACAGTTAATAACTGTAATTTTTTAAGTTTTTTAATTTTCATTTTTAAATCCTCTCTAAGTTTATTTAATAAGTTTAGCATTTAATAAAATTTAATATAAGTATTTTAGTTGAAATATCTTTTAAAAAATAGTAAGATGAATGTACAATTTCATAAAAATCCAAATTATTTCTTGTCTAAAAAATAATAAGACTATATGATTTAATTTATTACGGATTTTTGACAATCTCCCAATTAATATATAAAAAGTAAAGTAGGAAGTAAATGGAAAAAATTGGTGCTGCAGTTTATTTACATTTAGCAAATTTAGAAGAAATTAAAAATTATACCGAATTATTAGCCAAGAATAATATTAAAACTATTTTTACAACTTTAATTAGTTTTAAAAAAACAGATTATGAAAATTTAAAAAAATTAGTAGTATTAACACAAATTGCTAAAAAGTATAATATGCATGTTTTTGCAGATATTAATATTGAATTTATTAATGAATTTAATCTGAATCTTAATAAACGACTTGATTTCATAAAGTTTTTTAAAATGTATGGTTTATCGGGTATTCGTTGCAACGAAGGAATTGATATTAAGCATCAAGCAAAATTAAGTCAAAATCGTTTAAATTTGAAAATATTTAGGCTTTTCTCCCTTTATGTACTATTTTTAAATTTTATCACATAAATGCTGAGAAAAGCCTATCTACGGACTTCTCCCCACATTTTTAAATCAAACATAGCATTACAATTTCAAAACTAGGTATCTTATTGAATTTATATGCAGCTTCTTTTGCATATAAATGAACATGATGTTTTGCAACTTTGATATGTGTTTTAAATGTTCTTCTTATATGTTTTCAAACTGATTCAATTTGGTTGGTATTTACACCAGTTTTTGAAACATAGCTATCTTGATGATTGACTGTTTCATGCTTAGTGAAAACCGATTTAAAATCGCAATATCCTTTTCAAAAATCAGTATGTACATGACACTTTGAAGAAATGTGGTTTCTTGCAAACTGCAAAAGATTTTTACTTTTTGCATTTTTCAATACTTTCACAATTAATTTATTGGTTGTTTTTTCATAAATACCAACAATCAAGGTTTTATTCACCAAGGATCTTCCTTGTTTTTTAAAACCCATATGTGAAAGATACATTTCATCCATTTGCACTATGCCCTCAACAATAAATTGTGATTCTTGTTTGGCAATACAAGTTCTGATTTTATGACCCATTCTTCAAGCAGTTTTCAAAGTTACCCCCAATTCTTTTGCAACATCAGTTGATGGAATTCCATGTTTGGTGTTTATTCATCTAAAGATGAGATAAAACCAAGATTTCAAAGGTATTTGTGACTTGTAAAAAATGGTGCCATGAAGAATACTAAATGTTTGATGACATTTCAAACATCTTATTCTTCTTAAATCAGAAGTATTCAAATTTGTTCAATAACACCTGATACATTTATTTTCCTTCAAACTTACTATATATTTCAAACAATCTTGTTCTGTTTGAAAAGTATTGTTGAACTCATTCAATTTCATTGTTTCCTCCACAAGTACATGTGGGGAGAAGTCCGAATATTTATTAATGGTTCATATGTTGTTAATGATATCAACTACTTAATATTATTTTATAAAGCTAATGTTAATAACCTTATTAGTTGTTATAATTTTTATCCACAAAGATATACCGCTGCTGATATTGACTTTTTTTGTTTAAATCAATCTGAAAGCGTTGTTAATAAAATTCCATTTGCCAGCTTTGTTACATTATTAGGAAAAGATAAAATTGGACCTTGAAAATATAATGATAATTTACCAACATTAGAACTGCATCGTGATTGACCATTGGTAACACAAATTCGTCATTATATTGCTTTATGCATTGATATGATAATTATTGCTAACCAGTTTTTAACAGAATATGATTTGAAAATGATAAATGAAATTGATTATAAAAATTTATCGTTAAAAATTGAGTTAAATTCTAATATTACTGATAGTGAACAACAGATTCTTTTTGACAAAAATATTCATAAAGTTAGATCTGATTTAGCACGTGATATAATTCGTAGTGTTATTTCTCGAGTTATATATCAAGAATTAGATATCCCTGCTAACAATACTAATCAATGATTAGAAAAAGGTGATGTTGTTATTATTAATAATAAAGCACAAAATTATCGTGGTGAATTACATATTATTACAAATAAAATTAAAAATGATGGTATTCGTAACGTTGTTGGCAAACTTTCTAAAGAAGATTTAAATTTTATTCCATTTTTAGTATCAAATCGTTCATTTAGATTTATTTTATAAATAATTTTTTTGTTTTATTTATTAAAAAAATAAACATTTAAAATATGATAAAATCATTAAGTATTATTAAATAATAGTTAGTAAGTGTGAAATTTTAAAAGATAATCTTACTTTTAATTTTTTTTAAAATAAAAAGTTTAATATTGTATAAAAATATTGATAATTTTTTAATTTACTAATATAATTGTTAAAGTAAAATAAAAAATAGGAGCTGACATGAATGCATTCAGTGAAAAAATCACCATCATCAGACAACAAAGAAAACGAAGAACGAACAAGTAGTGAACAAGAGTTTCAACGTCTTTTAAAAGGATTTAGTAAAAAGGCCCAAGAAACTAAAAGAGCAGAAAAAAGACATAAACATTTTCTTTCTGCGCGTGATGAAAAACGCGAAAAACAAAGCGCTGCTGCTAAAAAGAAAAAACATCGTAAGTAATAAAAAGGAAAAAATGGTAATCACTGTTAATTATTATTGGCGGTGATTTTTTATATGAAATATCCTTTTGTTCAACAAGAAACAGAAAATGATTGTGGTTTGGCATGTCTTGCTATGATATATAGGTTTTATTTTAAGAAGAAGTTATTAATTAATGACATAAAAAAAGATATATTTTTAACAAAATTGGGAATTAATCTTTTAGAA
>NZ_JALMUW010000074.1:0-3923 GCF_023846195.1 Spiroplasma endosymbiont of Lariophagus distinguendus | reverse complement strand
AAGTGCCAAGGGCCAAGTGCCCCATTCCAACCCCTTGATTTGTTCCTATATAAATATTATTTTCTTTGTCAAAAGTCATTGCTAATAATTGATGTGAACTTAAAGTATATTTTTCAGCAAGTTGATCATTTTTAAGAATATAAACTTTTAATTCATTATTTTTTTCATTATAAGTTCCAACATAAATTGTGCCATTAGGTGTTGTAATTAGTGATTTTATTTTATAATCATAATTAAGTAAATTTATTTCTTCAAAAGATTGACCATTGTCACTTTTATAAACAATACCTTCACTATTAACGGCATAAGTTTGTTCCCCCTTAAAAGTTAAACTATTAATTTCACCAGTAGTGCCTGTCATTTTGTTAAAGCTAATTTTAGAAACATTGTTTTTATTTAAAAAAGTAGTATTTTGATTGCTATTAATTATTTTATTATTTGATAATATCATCCCTAAACTTGTAACAGTGGTAATTAATAATAACAATTGTTTAAATTTCATTTTTATTCCCTCCTTTTTTTAAAAATTAAATTAAGATTTAGCAAAAATACATTATTTTTTGTATTTGTTTTTTGGTAAATCTTAATTTAAGTTTATATTTGCAAAAAATAATATACAATAAAAAAACTAAAAAAATGTGAATTACAATTACACTTTATCAAAATTATATATGTAATATGTATTGTTTGCCTTTATTTATATTGTGATTCTTAGTTAGTTATGGTATTCTATTATGGTATTCTATATTAAAAGATGGTCTTGTAAGTGAGGTGTTTGTTATGTTAAATTTAGATTTTGTTGGACCTCACGGCATTACTGATACTTATGGTGGATGGTTTCATGTTTATGCATTTGCTATTATGTCAGGTATTTTTGCTTCAATTATTGCTTCTTGAGTAAAATTTAAACGTTATCGTGTTCCTACTGATTCTTTAGCATGATCAATAATATTTATTATTCCTGCTTCATTATTTGGTGCTAGTTTTCTTGGTAAGGATGATCCTGATAAGTCAATTAGTTTTTTTGAAAAATTTGCATTTTGAAAACCAGGGATGTCTATTCATGGTGGTGTTTTATTTGGCATTATTGCTGGTGCAATTATTTTTTACTTTGTTGGTCGTAAGTATAAAATATCATTATGAATATATGGCGATTTAATTATTCCTAATATTTTATTAGGGCAGATATTAGGACGTTGAGGTAATTTCTTTAATCATGAATTACTTGGTAACGTTGTAAGTTGTGATTCATTATCATGATTACCTGCTTTTATTCGTGATAATTGTTTTAAATTAATTGGTGGACCAAGTGGTAATCCCGAAATGATTAATGGTGAAATTGTTTATCGTGCACCAATATTTCTTTATGAATCAATTGCTAATTTAGGTTTATGATTAGCGATTACATTTATTGTTCCAAATCTTGGTAAATGATTTGGTAAAAAGCCATGAAAAGTAGAGCCAGATAAGTTTCAATTTGATTTTAAAGATAATTTTAAATACTGAGGAAAAATAACTTTTAATCCAAAATATTGAAATAAAGTAAATCGTGATCCAAAGCATTTGACTTGAACTAAAATGTGAAATGAAGTTTACTATTATAATCAAGTACCAAAAAATGTAGTAAATAAAGCATTAGCAGAAGTCAAACCTTCTGGTAAGAAAATTAATGATTATATAAATAAAAGCAAAAAACTTTATGAAATAAATAATCTACATCATTATCGAATGATGCATGCAGGTGTTCAAATGGGACTTTACTTTTTTGGATGAAATTTAATTAGATTTATTTTAGAGTTACAGCGCCCACCAGAAGATTTATTTTTAATTAATCGTCCAATCCTTGATTATACAATTTTATTATTGATTACTTTCTTTGGTCTGTTTCTAGCAATATTTGCACAATTTGTTGCAGCAAAATATTTACGTAGCGAAGGATGAACATATGAAAAAGAATATTAATAATATTCTTTTTTATTATTAAAATAATTATTATAACAGAAAATAAGCTATTAAATAGATAATATTAATTAGATTTGGTGTTTTTGTTATAATATTTATATACTAATGTATGAGGTGAAATTAGTGTTAGCAGTAGTAAGTGATGATAGTAGTACTAATACCATTAAGTTTTTAGGTTTTGAGATTCCAATTACTACTTTTTTATATTCAATGGGTGGGTTAGCACTTTTGATTTTTCTGTTATTATTATCAATTTTATTAATAATGTATTTACGCAAAAGGATTTCTATTAAAGGATACTTAAGTTTAGAAGAAAAAGATTATCAATTTGAAGATAAAATTTTGGAAATTGAACATGAAATTGCCAAATTACAAAGAAAATTTTATTCAAGTAAACATATTTCTAAAAAGACAAAAAAATATTTTAACTAATTAAATGTAGGTGATGTATATGTCTAAAATAAAATTTAAATTATTTGATAAATTTTTTTCACAAAAAAATAGGTTATCAGATAAAGAAGGTTATCAAAAATCAACTAATAATAACACTTATTTTAGCAATGTTGTACCACCAATTAATAAAAATAAAGAAAATATTCATAATTCTGATTTTAATGAAAATGATTATAATGAAAAAAAATATGATGGTAAAAATATACAAGTTACTAGTTCTTATATAATACCTTTACAAGAAAAAAAGACAGTGCCGATCAATGAAAACTTTACTAAAGAAAAAGATATGTATTATGATCAACCACAAACATTTAATACTATGGAAATAGTTAGTTATAAAAATAGTTTTAAAATTCCAAAACCAATTAGCAGAGAAATTAAATCAGAGAAGCTAAAACAATTGATTTTATTATTTATTGGTGTTATGACATTAATTATTGCTTCAACTTTTATTGGTTTATATTTTGGTATGATTAACATAAAAATTATTCCTCATCCTGTAATTACTATTCCATTAGCAATTATTGCTCTTACTATTATTTTGATTAATATTATTGAATTTGTGACATTAAGAAGAGAAGTGGATTTATATATTGAAAGAACACTAAAAGGATCGCTATTACCTCCTAATTTTATAATTAGAAATTATCGTAAAATTCATGCTAACTTGATAATTGTTAATTGAATAAGTATTAGTAGTTATATTGTTCTTGGTATTATTATTGGCATTATGTTTTTGATTAGTGGTCAGAAATTAACTTTTATTATTCAAAAATGAACAGTTAATGTTCCTGATATTATTAAAGATGCAATAACATTAACAATTATTTTAGGTGTTATTTTCTTTATTCATATGATTAATATTGTTATTTTTAAATTTCGTAAACGTAATATTATAAGTTATTATGGCTATGAAATTATTAATCCACAAGAGCTAAATCAATACAAAAAAAAGATAAATAGAATATGTATGATTATTACTATTGGTTTTACTGCTTTAATATTTTTTGCAATTGTTATTCCAATATTTGTATTAAAAAGAAGAAAGAAAAAGTAGTTATTATTTATAATATATATATATATATATATAGTAATAATCATTTTTATAAGGTGTTAATTATGTCAAAAAATTTAAATAAATGAGGAAGAGAAACAATTACTTTCAATGAATTCCAAAATAAAAAATGTCAATTTAAAAGTTGTGAAGAAAATATTTTTAGTCATAGTTTAGATTTAAATTATTTTAAAAAAATGATTTTTGAACATTTAACAAATTTAAATAAATTAGAACAAAATAAAGAGTTATTTAAATTTAGTAACTCTATATATGCATCTGATTTTTGCAAAAATCATTTATTTGAAATATATTTTTCTTATTTAACTAAACTTAAGATTATTGATTTTTTAATTCCTCGTTCAAATAAAATAATAGAGTCATGATTTTTTGATTTTTTAATATATAATCAAACTAATGATGAATGATTAAGATGTTACCATGATAATAAAGG
>NZ_JALMUW010000073.1:0-4126 GCF_023846195.1 Spiroplasma endosymbiont of Lariophagus distinguendus | reverse complement strand
TAAAGAAGAAAAAAATGTTAATTGAAAAAATTAATATATTAAAAAAAGCAAAAGAAGACTTGGATAAAGAAATATTTTTTATTGAGAAAAAAAGTGAAGAAATAGTTGAACAAATTGAATCTTTAGAAAATAAAATTAAACGTTTAAAAAAACTAAAAAAATCAAAAAAAATACAACTATTTTCAAATATTAATAAACAAATTAAAGAAACAGAATTAAATATAAAAACTTTAATAGAAGAAATTGATGAAAATGAAAAAAATGCACAACCATTTAAAAATTCAAAATTAAATATTTTAAAAGAAATTATTGATTTACAAGGTCAGTTATATGAAAATAAAGTTAAGAGCTATAAAGAAATATTTGAACAATTAGATTTTATTTTAAAAAATAAAAACTTTGAAGAATTAGAACATTCTATATATCCATCTAAATATCCATCTAAGAAAAATCCTTTTGAAGAAGATGGTGATACAGAATTATTTGATAGTATTAGTTTCTCAGTAATTCAAATTAAGGATTTAGAACAAAAAATATTTGATTTTGAAGAAAAAAATAAAGAAATATTAGATAAAATTGATTTACTTGAACTTGATATTAAAAATTTAAGAGAAAAAAAAGCAGAAAAAAATTGAAAACTAACTTTTTTAAATGTATTTACTTTTGGTATTTTTAAATATGTTAGAAACAAAAAAGTTAATAAAGAAATTAAAGAAATAAAATTGAAAACAAGAAATTTAAGAGAAGAAATAAATGAAAATGAAAAAAATATTAAACCACTTAAAGTTTTAAAATTAAATATTTTTGAAAATATTATTAATTTACAAGTCAGTTTGATTAATAAAATTACAAATGAAAAAAATGAAGAAATTTTTGATAAATTAAATTTTATTTCAGAAAATGAAATATCAAAGCAATTTGATGAAGACAATCCTTTTTCTAGTAAAAAAGAATTAATTTCAAGAGTTAATAGTCAATATAGTGATCTTGGTTTTGAAACAGATATTGAAAAAAATCAATCTTGTTTTAGTTTGCCAAATGAAGATAAAGCAGAAGAAAAATTAAGTTCTTCTTTGAAATCAATAAATTCTTTATAAGAAAAAAAGATTTTAGTTAAAAATGAATTTAAAAAGTTATTATTTAAAATAACTTTTTATTTTTATATATTAAATATCGGACTTCTCCCCACATGTACTTGTGGAGGAAACAATGAAATTGAATGAGTTCAACAATACTTTTCAAACAGAACAAGATTGTTTGAAATATATAGTAAGTTTGAAGGAAAATAAATGTATCAGGTGTTATTGAACAAATTTGAATACTTCTGATTTAAGAAGAATAAGATGTTTGAAATGTCATCAAACATTTAGTATTCTTCATGGCACCATTTTTTACAAGTCACAAATACCTTTGAAATCTTGGTTTTATCTCATCTTTAGATGAATAAACACCAAACATGGAATTCCATCAACTGATGTTGCAAAAGAATTGGGGGTAACTTTGAAAACTGCTTGAAGAATGGGTCATAAAATCAGAACTTGTATTGCCAAACAAGAATCACAATTTATTGTTGAGGGCATAGTGCAAATGGATGAAATGTATCTTTCACATATGGGTTTTAAAAAACAAGGAAGATCCTTGGTGAATAAAACCTTGATTGTTGGTATTTATGAAAAAACAACCAATAAATTAATTGTGAAAGTATTGAAAAATGCAAAAAGTAAAAATCTTTTGCAGTTTGCAAGAAACCACATTTCTTCAAAGTGTCATGTACATACTGATTTTTGAAAAGGATATTGCGATTTTAAATCGGTTTTCACTAAGCATGAAACAGTCAATCATCAAGATAGCTATGTTTCAAAAACTGGTGTAAATACCAACCAAATTGAATCAGTTTGAAAACATATAAGAAGAACATTTAAAACACATATCAAAGTTGCAAAACATCATGTTCATTTATATGCAAAAGAAGCTGCATATAAATTCAATAAGATACCTAGTTTTGAAATTGTAATGCTATGTTTGATTTAAAAATGTGGGGAGAAGTCCGTAGATAGGCTTTTCTCAGCATTTATGTGATAAAATTTAAAAATAGTACATAAAGGGAGAAAAGCCTTAAATATAATTAATTATCAATGATATTATTGGCAATTAAATATAATAAATAAGTAACATTATGTACTTATTTATTTCAATGTTATAATTATTTTAAGATTAAATTTAAAAATATATAATTAGATTGGAAGTAAAAAATGATTCCCGAATATCGATTATTTAACCATCTTTTGCTTTTAAAAAGTAATTATTTTTTTAAGCGCGAAATTAAAAAAAAATTAGGTCATTTAAAAGCAAAAGATTATCGTAATACTTATAACTTAATATTTAATAGTAATCAAAATTTAATGTTTATGAAAATAATAAGTGTTTATTTATATTTTAATAAAATTTCTTATAAAGAATATTTAAGATTAGTTGCAAATTTTATATTAACTATTTCTGCTTTAATTCCTACTTTTAAGCGTCAAGAAAAACAGTTAGATGATTATCAAAATGCCAAGGAACTTTTATTATTACTTGGATGTAAAGACCAAATAAAAGTTTGGTTTGATGATACTTCAAAAGTAGTATTACCTGATTTTTTGATAAATAATTCTAATTTGAAAAAAGAAAGTTTGCTAATAATTAAAAGATTGGTAAATATTAGTGGTAATATTTTTATTAATTTAACTAAGAATGAAACAAACATAAAAAATAATTATGAGTTTGGAAGTTTATTAATGTTATTTTACTTGTTGGATTTAGAAACTAGAAAAACATTGCTAACAAAAGATAGTACTGATTTAAATTTAAAAGCTTTTTTTTCATATGAAACTTTATTTACTAATAAGTTGATAATTTTAGATGAATTGGTTAAATGTGCTATGCGCTTAGAACAAACTAATTTTAATTTTTATATTAGAATAATGAATTATTCTTTGTTAGGAAATTATCAATAAATTAAGGAGAAAAAATATCAATAATTATGATGTAAAAGTTGAAAATATTAAAAGTAAATTTTTAAATATTAATAAAAATATTATTATTGCTTTACCTTCTATTTATGATCAAAATATTGCTTATGAAGTTTATTTAGTTTTTGATGGTAAAGATATGTTACTTAATAGTAATAGTAATATTTTATTTGAAAATAATAGTAATTGTATTTTTATTGGTATTGGTAGTACCAATAATATGACTCGTTTTAATGATTTAGCAACTTATACCAATGATGATGTAAAAATATTAATGACAAAATATTTTCCTGAATTAAAAAAAAGTAAGATTGATTTTCTTGGTGGTAATGGTAAAAATTACTTAGAATTTATTATTAATGAGGTTATACCATTTGTTATTAAAAAGTTTAATTTAAAAATTAAAAATTTAAATGCCATTGGTTGTTCTTTGGGAGCATATTTTTGTTTACAAATGTTATATTTATCAAAATTACAATTTACAAAATTATTATTATTTTCGCCAGCAATTTGATTTAATTCACAAATTATTGAAGATTTAAAAACTAAAGTTTTAAATAATAATCAACCTTTAATAGTTGAACTATGGGTAGGAAAAAAAGAACCAAAGTTTTTTGAAGGCAAATTAGTAACAAATTATGAAAATAATACTATTGAATTAAAAAAAATATTAACTAATAGAAAAATTACTACTAATTTAGTAATTGATGAAAATGGTAGTCATGGTTTTAAATGATGAATTAAATATATTAATGAAAATCCTTTAATTCTTATTACCTAATTGAAACTATGGTTTTTCTTTTTTCTAAAAATATTATTAATTTTTAGAATTAAAATAATACTTGCAAAAAATAATACAATAGTATTAGTTGTAATAATAGCAGGTTGATTAGACAATATTGCAAAAATAATTCATGTTATTGCTGATAGTACAAAAATAATATACATATATAATGATAATGATTTTGTATCTCTGGTGCGAATTATTTTAAAACTTTGAGGAATTAAAACAATACTAGTTAAAATTGCTCCAATCCAAGATAAAATATTAATTGTAAGTTCCATATCTTTCTCCCCTAAATTCTTACTATATTTTAGTATTCTAAATGTTATTA
>NZ_JALMUW010000072.1:0-4480 GCF_023846195.1 Spiroplasma endosymbiont of Lariophagus distinguendus | reverse complement strand
ACCTCTTATTTTAAAATATATAGTAATTTTACATTATTTTCTAAAAGATTCTAAACAGGTTCTAATATTACTGCTGAAAATAACGTTTGAAAATATCTAACAAAAAATAACGTAGCAACATATGCAGGTGGCGAAAACTATTATCAATATTATTTTGCTTACCATGTTATTGGATTAAATCATGATACATTACATAAATTAAATAATGCGATTGGTTCGGGAATAGGAGCAGTCTCTGCTGTCCTAGGTGTTGCCTTACCAGCATTAGCTCCAATAATTGGTGCAGTTGCAGCAATATTAATTGCACAATGATACATATGACAAATTTCTGACTATGATAATGGTAATGGAGTTGTTATTGATATGGTTGGTTTAACACCAACATGAATCGTTAATGTTTCATCACAATAAAAAATAATAAATTTATTTTTAATATAACATAAAATTTAAACGACATAATTAACATTTTTCACTGATTTATCGCTTTCAATAATTTTTTTAGCATCTGCTAATTTAATGGCTACCATTTTCGTAATTCCTTGATTTTGCATAGTTGTACCATATAATACATCACAATTTTCCATTGTGCCTGGACGATGAGTAACAATAATAAATTGTGTATATTGTGAAAAACTACGAACATATCTAGCAAAACGCTCTAAATTTGCTGGATCCAATGGTGCTTCAACCTCATCTAATATTGTCAATGGCAACGGCTTGACTTTTAAAATAGCAAATAATACTGCTAATGCAACTAATGATTTTTCACCACCTGATAATAAGTTTAAATTACTAATTCTTTTACCAGGAGGATTAGCAAGCACTTCCACACCTGTATTTAAAATATCATCAGGTGATGTATATCGTAAACTACAAGTTCCTCCACCAAATAAAGTTTGAAATGTTTCGGGCAATACCATATTAATAGCTTTGATTGTTTCATCAAATTGCGTTACCATAACATTATCCATTTCATCAATGGCTGTTAACAACGATTGTGATGCTAATTGTAATTCATCATGTTTAGTTTTTAAACGTAAATAACGTTCATTTTCATTTTCAAATTCTTCAATAGCATTAATATTTACAAATCCTAAATCTTCAATTTCACTACGTAATTGTTGTACCAAATTACGTGCTTGTTGTTCGTCTGCTAATGGTTCACTATAATGTTCTCTAGCATATTCATAAGTTAAATTATAAGTTTCAACTAAACGTCTTAAATGTTGTTCTACTTTTGACTCCATTTTTACTTGTTCAAGCTTTTGATTATTTAATTTATCACTAGTCATAAAATGTTCTTGATTTAAACTATATAATTCATTTTCTAAACTTTGCATTTGTTCTAATAATTGATGTTTCTGTTTACGAATTAATTGTAGTTGACTTTTTATTGTTGCTTGATCATATTTAGAATTTTCATATTGAATAAAAATATCATTTAATTGGTTTGTAGTATCAATATCTAATTTTTTACCAGTTAATGTTTGATATTGAGTAGTTAATAATTGTGATTGATTAGTGATATCACTAATTTCACTAATCAGTTTATTTATTGTTAAAATAATTGTCAACTTTTGACCTTGATAATTATTTAATTCGCTTTCAATACTTGTTCTTTGGACATTTATATTAACTAATTGTTGTTCTAATGATTTAATTTCTTCTTTTAATTCAGAAACTATTAACTTTTCTTTAAAAACATTAATACTATTTTGATGTTGATAACCTCCAACAATAGCACCACCAGCTTTAATTAATTGACCATCTAAAGTTACACATTGATATTTAGCAGCAATTAATTGTGAAATAACTCTTGCGCTTTCTAAGTCTTCACAAATAATAGTACGACCTAAAAGAAAATTAATAATCGGCTGAATTCTATTATCAACTGCTGTAACTAAATGATGAGCAAAACTTAAATAACCTGATTTACTATTAACAATAATTTCATCTTCTTTAGTCGCTGTTCGAACTTGAATTGAATTTAAAGGTAAAAAAGTGGCAATTCCCGCTTTATTTTGTTTTAAAAATTCAACAGCCTTGGTTGCATCTTTGTTAGTCGCCGTAACAATGTTTTTTAAAGTATTGCCCAATACTTTAACAATCGCTTCACTATAAAGATCGGGCACCGAAATTAAATCACTCACTACTCCAATGATGCCATATAGTTTATCTTTATTATTTAAAATTGTTTGAACACCCAAATATTTTTGATTTTGTCGTTGTTGATAATTAATTACCGATTCTAATTGTGCTTTTTTTTCACCTAAACCACGATGAATATTATTTTGTCCTAAAATTAAATCTTGATGTTGAACATTTAGTTCTTCAAATAAATTATTAATTTTATCAAAATTTTCTTGTTCTTTTTTTTGTAAAAAAGTTTTTTGTTCAATAATAGTAAGCAAAGTTTCAATTTCATTTTTTAATTTTTCAACTTCTGTTTGATCTTTTATTTCACTTTGTTTTGTTTTCATTAACGATTTTTGTTGTTCTAAAACTTGCAATAAACTATTAACATTAGATAAATTCATTTCTAAACTATTAATGTTTTTATCTAAATCATAACTTTTATTTTTTAAAAATTTTAATTGTTGTTCATTCTTACTAATATTTAAATTAAGTTGTTGTTGTAAAATTTCATTATCATTTATACTAACTGTTGTAAGTTTTAATTGATTATGATATGTCTCCAAATCTTTAACAATAATAGTAATTTCATATTTTTTTAAATTATCACGTAATTCAACATAAGTTTTAGCTTTCTGTGCTTGTTTTGCTAATGGTTCAATTTTTCTACTTATTTCACTAATAATATCATTAACTCGAACTAAATTTTCATTAGTACGCTCTAATTTACGTAATGACTCTTCTTTCCTCTTTTTGTATTTTGAAACACCAGCAGCCTCTTCAAATAAAGTTCTTCTTTCTTCTGGCTTAGAATCAGCAAATCGTGAAACATTACCTTGACTAATAATTGCAAGTGAACCTTTAGCTAAACCTGTACCCATAATAATTTCTTGTACATCTTTTAAACGAACACGAGCTTTATTAATGTAATATTCATTTTCTGAACTATTACGAAAAGTTTTTCTAGTAATTTGTACTTCATTAAAATCAACTTTAAATATTTTATTAGTATTATCAAAAACTAAAGTAACTTGAGCACTATTTAATGGTTGTTTTCCTTTAGCACCATTAAAAATTATATCTTCACTATTTTCACCACGTAATGATTTAACTGATTGTTCACCTAAAACTCAACGAATAGCATCATTAATATTAGACTTCCCAGAACCATTAGGGCCAACAATACCTACAATATTAGTATCAAATTCTATTGTTAAAGGCTCTGCAAATGACTTAAAACCATATGCTTCGATTCTTTTTAAGAATGCCATCTTACCTCACCTATTTTAAAATATATATTTATATTTTACCATGAATCAGCTTAATATTTATTGTTAAGATTTAGCAGAAATATTACTTTATTTGCATTATTATTTGTTCTTTAATTGTTTTATAATAAAATTTATTAATTCACAAATAAAATAATGTAGTACTAATAATAGTACTAATAATTAACATTATAACTAAGATACTATTAATTCATAATGGAATTCCAATAATTGAATAATTAAAGTTGAGGATGTTATAAGGATAAATAAAATTTTTAACATCATTTGCTTGTAAAATACCGGCTCTAATATAAATATAAGTTAGATAAATAATTGGATAAATAACCACTAATATAAATTGTTTTTTAATATTGATATTAAATTTGTTTTTTCTAAACGTTAAAATTAAAAAAATAATCATCAATATTGGTGATACTAAATGATCTAAAAAGGAACAAAATAAAGATAAATTATTCAATTTTCAAAATCAATTAAGTTCTAAATCTAACTTTGAAACACTATCAATAAATATCCCCACTCAAAAAATAAGGGCAGTAATAGTTATGTATATTGTTAAATTAATTTGACTATAAATATTAGTGAATCTATTTGTCTGCTCTTTTTGATGATAAATTAAAGAAAATAAAAATCAAATATTAACAATAAATATTGTTTGAGAAGACCAAAATGATAACATTACATCAAAGTTTTGTAATACTATAGAATTATAAAAATTATCTTTATTAGTACTATTAACATATCAAAATTCAGTAAATACAGAAAAGATGATAGTCAATATTGATAAAATAAAAATTAATATACAACTTAATAATTTATATAAAAATCTTCAATCTTTAAATTTTTGCTTATATAATAAAAACACAAATTATTCCTCTTCGAAAAACAAAATCATATTTAATAAATATAATAATAACAATTTTTTTTGCTAATTTAACAAAAAAGTATTAATTAAATTTGATATAAACATTTTTAATAAGAAGAAGTAAGCGAAGTTGAAGATAAATTTCTACTAGAATCACTTTCTTTACTTTGTTCAAGTTCATCAAAATTGTTTGAAC
>NZ_JALMUW010000071.1:0-4667 GCF_023846195.1 Spiroplasma endosymbiont of Lariophagus distinguendus | reverse complement strand
GAAAATATCTTAACATAATTGATTTAGCTTGTCATAGTACAAAAAATAATTATGCTAAAAGTGGACATTATCATATTTAAATAATAGAATTTACTCTTTGTTTATAATTTTTAATAATATTAATACTAATTAATGTTGCCATTAAACAAGTAATACAACTAATAATATTTAAAACAACAGCAACAATAGTAATTTGATATGAAAAAACTTTATTATCATTAAATTGAGGTAAAAGCACAATAACACTAATAATTTCGCAACTTGTTCCAATAATACCTAAACAAAAACTAAGAAAATCAAGCGAAATACTAAATTGATCTTTTCGATATAATTTCATATTTTGTTTTATCAAAGTTTTCTTTAATCTAATTAAACGGAACATTAAGAAAAAAGGTAGAAAAGCTAAAGTAAAACTAGTAATATCAAAAAAAATTGCAACAACAGTTATTCAAAGTGATGCTTTATCATTATCTCAAAAAGGTTGTAATGCTAAAATACTTAGAATTCCCAAAAAAATACCTATTAAACCAGTTCCAAAACTTATTAAATCCATTTTAAGAATTTTTTTATTAAACTTTAAAAAATATACTCTTTTTTCCAAAGTGACAAATCCTTTCATGTCTATATATAAGTAAAATTTTATCATATAAATGGAAATAATTTTCTCCAATTTTAGATTACAAATAAAAAGAATAACTATAGTTGTGTTATTAATCTATTGTTTGTTGAAATTTCAGTATTTTGTACATTAATTGAATTTATTTCCTTAACAAGAGAGACAATATTTTCTTTAAATAAATTAAGTCTTTGTCTTTTTTTTCTAATTTTTATTTCAACTTTATTCAAACTTTTTTTGATATTACAAATTTTTAATCCAATTTTATAAAGTTGCTCTTTTTGATTATTTAAAACAACTTTTTCACATTCTATTCTATTAACTAATCTTATTTCAAAATTATAATAACCAAAAGTGAAAAACTTAACTAATTTACTTTTAAATTTAAAAATCTTACTTGTTTTCTGTTTTTGAAAAACTTCTAATTTTTTAAGACTATTATTATGAAAATTTAAAATAATTTCTTGTTGATTATTAATTTTATATAATTTTTCTTTTAATTCTCATTTTTTACTACTTAATTTACAATTTAATTCTATTTTTAATGCTGTAATTTTATCAATAAGTTTACCCTTTTCCTTCTGTTTTTGTTCCTCTCACATTAAAGTAAATTCAAGTAATTCAAACTCTAATTCTTTATCTCATGGAAAAAAATTTTCTTTTTCAAACTTAAAAGAAAGAAATTCAAGTTCTTTTCTTTCATCATTAAATACTTCATCTTTTACTTTCACTAAAAATTTTTGCATTCATTGATACTGTTTTTCCATTATTTTTAAATTTTTTTTAAAAAAATCTTTTTCAAAAAAAATAAATCAATATTCTAAGTATTGTATATTAGAAGAAGTGCTAAAAACTTCTTTTAACTTTATTATATTACTTTTAACATTTTGTATAGTTGAATTTATAAGTATTTCTTTTAAATTTGGTACTACTTCTAAAGACATTTTATTTCTCCACTTCTTTTGTTAAAATTCAAGAATACTACAGAAAATATTTTAATTATTTTCTATTCAAATCGCGATTAATAACTGCTTTTAAATATTGTCCAGTATAAGACTTAGGATTTGTTATTACTTGTTCTGGTGTTCCTGTAGCAATGATTTCACCACCAAATTTACCACCCTCAGGTCCTAGATCAATAATGTAATCAGCAACTTTAATAACTTCTAAGTTATGTTCAATTACAACAACAGTATCACCATGATTAACAATTTTATTTAAAACTTCAATTAACCTTTTAATATCATCAACGTGTAAACCAGTAGTTGGTTCATCTAAAATATACATAGTTTTGCCAGTAGCACGTTTTTGTAATTCTTTAGCTAGTTTCACTCTTTGTGCTTCACCACCAGATAATTCAGTAGCGGGTTGTCCTAATTTTACATATCCTAATCCCACTTCTTGTATCATTGCTAACTTTTTATGGATTTTTGGATGATTAGCAAAAAAAGTTAATGCTAAATCAACAGGCAGTTCTAGTACATCATAAATATTTTTACCTTTATATTTAACTTGTAATGTTTCACTATTATAACGTTTTCCTTCACAAATTTCGCAAGTTACATAAACATCAGGTAAAAAATGCATCGCAATTTTAATAACACCATCACCAGAACAACGTTCACATCTTCCTCCTGGTACATTAAATGAAAATCTACCTTTAGCATATCCTCTAATTTTTGCTTCTGGTGTTTGTGTAAATAAATCACGAATATCATCAAAAACTGAAGTATAAGTAGCAGGATTACTCCTTGGTGTTCTGCCAATCGGTTCTTGCGAAATAGCAACAATTTTATCAATAAATTCAATCCCTTTTATTGCTTTATGTTTTCCTGGTCGTTGTCCCTTTAAACCTAAATACTTTTGAATACTAGTATATAAAATATCATTAACAAGCGTTGATTTACCACTTCCTGAAACACCAGTAACACAAATAAATTTACCTAAAGGTAATTTAACATTTATTTTACGTAAATTATTAGCTTGTGCTTCTTGAATTTCAATAACTTTGCCATTACCACTTCTTCTTGATTTAGGTAATGCAATAAATTTTTCACCATTTAAATATTGTCCAGTAATTGAATTAGGATTATTAGCAACTTGCTGTGGTGTACCTTCAGCAATTACTTCACCACCATAAATTCCAGCTTTTGGACCAATATCAATTAATCAATCTGCTGCTCACATTGTATCTTCATCGTGTTCTACTACTAATAATGTATTATCAAGATCTCGCATTTGTTTTAAAGTTTCAATTAACTTAACATTATCACGTTGATGTAAACCAATTGAAGGTTCATCAAGAACATACAATACTCCCGTTAATTGTGAACCAATTTGAGTTGCTAATCGAATTCGTTGTGATTCACCACCAGATAAAGTTTGTGCCATTCGTGATAAGTTTAAATATCCTAAACCAACATTAGTTAAAAAACTTAAACGATTAATGATTTCTACTAATATTAATTTAGCAATTTCTTGTTGATAAGGTAATAATTTAATATTTAACATAAATGTTAAACTTTCTTCGATGTCTAAATTAGTATATTGACTAATATTCATTTCTTTATTATTTTCATCTTTAATTTTAACTGCTAGTGCAAATTCATTTAATCTTGTTCCTTGACAAGTTAAACAAGTACGTTCACTCATAAATTTACGATAATAATCACGGGCAAAATCACTAGTTGTTTCTAAAAAACGTCTTTCAATTAAAGTGGCAATACCTTCAATATAATCATGATTAGGATATTTACGACCATTTGCCGAAGTAATACTGAAAGTAATGGCTTCATCACTACCACGCATAATATAATTAAGTTGTGCTTTTGTTAAATTTTTTAATGGCTGATTCAAATCAATTAAATAATGATAACAAAGAACTTTTAATTTTTGTCATTCTAAATTACTAGTACCAACTAAGTTTTTATAATACTCAATGCCACCATCATTAATTGATAATTTTAAATCTGGCATTAATAATTCTTCGTCAACTTCTAATTTTACTCCCAAACCTTTACAATCAAAACACGCTCCACTGGGTGCATTAAAAGAAAATAAACGCGGTTTTAAACTGGGAATTGAAAATCCACAAATTTTACAAGCATACTTTTGAGAAAATAATCACGTTTCATTTGTTTGCGATAAAATAACCTTTGCTAAACCATTACTATGATTTAAAGCAACTTCTAAAGCATCATGAATTCGTGAAATAGTATTATCATCATTGGTAAATTTAATACGATCAATAACAATATCAATATCATGACGTAATGATTTATTCAATTCAATTGGTTCATCTAAACTATATATTTTATTATTAATTTTAACTCGCAAAAAATTTTCTTGTTTTAATTTTGCTAATAAATCTTGATGACTACCTTTTTTAGCATTAATAACTGGTGCTAAAATTTCAATATTAGTATTATCTTCTAACGTTTTAATTTTATTAACCATTTCTTTTAAAGTTTGCGTGCTAATTGGACCATGACCCTTATTACAATAAGGAGTTCCAATCCGTGCATAAAGTAAACGCAAATAATCATAAATTTCAGTAACAGTACCAACAGTACTGCGAGGATTATTACTTGTAGTTTTTTGATCAATAGAAATTGCTGGTGCTAAACCATCAATAGCATCAACATCAGGTTTTTCACTGTTTCCTAAAAATTGCCGAGCATAGGCTGAAAGTGATTCAACATATCTTCGCCTTCCTTCTGCATAAATTGTATTAAAAGCTAATGATGATTTACCACTTCCTGAGACACCAGTAATAACTACTAACTTATACTTTGGAATTTTAATATTAACATTTTTTAAATTATGTTCACGTGCACCTTTAACAGTAATATATTTTTGATTATCTGTCATTTATTCCTCCACTTATATGCTCTTTCTAATTAATTATATACTATATATAGTTAACTTTAATAGCATTATTGCTAATTAATACTAAAGAATATCAATTATAATTATTTTAAAATATTATCTAAATCAATATTTAAAATTTTAAAATTATTTAGTGCAAAAAAAGTATATAAAAACTGCCATA
>NZ_JALMUW010000070.1:0-4733 GCF_023846195.1 Spiroplasma endosymbiont of Lariophagus distinguendus | reverse complement strand
GTTCAAAGAATATCACAATTATTATGGCTTTAATAATTTAGTACTAGAATTAGCAAAATATTTAATTGTTTCTATTAAATCTTTATCGACTTGTTTTTTTAAATCATCTAAATTAGTAAACTTTAAATTATCACGAAGAAAATCTAAAAATCTAACTTTAATGATTTTTCCATATAAATCTTGATTAAAGTTTAATAAGTAAGTTTCAACTAACGGCTTATTATTACGTAACATAATTACTGTCATACTTTGATATCATCTATTATCTACTTCAGTAAGCGTAATATAAGTAGCAAGACCCGGTAATGCATAGTTTGTTAATAACGATAAATTAGCAGTTGGAAAATTAATCGTTCTAGCCTCTTTAATACCATGAACTACTTTACCACTAATTGTATATGGCTCTTGTTGTAAACAAAGATTAGCACTACTAATATCTTTATTTTGTAAAAGTTGTTTAATATAAGTTGAAGAAACTTTGTTATTATTAACAATAATATCATTACAAAGATAAACTTGTAATGAAGATTGTTGTAATGTTTTAATATTACCTTGCCCTTGATAACCAAACCTAATATTTGGGTTAACAACTACTGCTTTAACATTATTTGCCAATAATCACGAAATAAATTGCTCTGGTGAAAGTGTTGCTATTTCTTTACTAAACTTAATTTCCCAATAATAATCAAAATTGTATTTAGCAATTGTTTTAATTTTATCTTCATTACTTAATAAAACCTCATTATTTTTATTACTAATTACACTTTGTGGTTTTCTATCAAAACTAATAATACATGTTTGATAATTATTTATTGTTGAATTAACTAATAATTGTTTAAATAGGGCTTGATGACCTTGATGAATACCATCAAAAAAACCTCAACAAGCAATAATTGGTTTAGACATCAATTTTTGATTTTGAATATTTAGATTTTTCAATTTTAATATCTTCATTACATTTAAAACCTCGTTGGCTTACGTATAAATTATTTTTTTGATTACGATAAATAGCTAATGGCAAATGTTCAGAATTAACAACTAAAACATATGGCTCATTAGTGCTATCAATAACTAAGGGTTTACCATCAATAACACTTTTACTATTATCAACAACAATCGCTGGCATAATATTTTTAACACCATCATAAATACTAATATGATTTTTACTAACTGTTTCTTCATTAATAACATCTAAATTTAGGGCATTACTTAAATCAAAACCCGATTGATGAATTCTTCTCAAATAAGTTAAAGTTGCTGATGTATGTAAAATTCTAGCAATGTCAGTAACCAAAGCTCGAACATAAGTTCCTTTTGAACATACTACTTCAAAAGTAACTAAATCATTATTAAAACTAATTAATTTTAAAGATTTAATATAAACCTTACGTTTTGGTAATTCAACAGGAATATTCTCACGAGCATATTCATAAAGTTTTTTACCATTAATTTTAACTGCTGCATAAGCAGGAATTATTTGCTCATATTGACGATTATTATAAAATTCAAGTGCTTTAACAATTTCTGATTCTTTTAAATCAAGATGTGGTTTTGATTCAATAATTTTACCAGTAATATCGCCGGTGTCGGTTTTTAAAAATAGTTGCATTTTTGCAATGTAAACTTTATCACTTTTTAAAATAAAATCACTAATTTTGGTTGCTTCATTCACAAGTACTACCATTAGTCCTGTTGCTAAAGGATCTAACGTACCTGTATGACCAATTTTATTTAATTTCAAACGTTTTTTAATAACAACAAGACAATCTTGTGATGTCATAAATGAAGGTTTATCTATTAATAATATATAATCTTTTAACATGCGTTTCACCTACTTTACTTCTTTATCAGAAGTTACTTCTTGATACTTTTCAACATGTTTACAATTTGGATAATTAGTACATCCTAAAAATTTTCGATTTTGTTTTGAAGATTTAACAACCATTCAACCATCTGTACATACTAAACAAGGTTTAATTTTTTCTAATTGTTTTTGAATATATCGACATTTTGGAAATGCTGAACAACCGTTAAATTTACCATATCTTCCTGTTCTTTGCACAAGTGGGGCACCACAAAGTGGACAATCTTGATCTAATAAAACCGGTTTAATTTTAAACTCAGTCATTTTATCAAAAGCATCATCAATCCTTGGTTCAAACTTAACTCAAAAGTCTTTTACCACTTGATGCATATCAAAATTACCATGAGCAATTTGATCTAATTGAGTTTCAACTTGTGAAGTATATGTCTCATTAATAATATCATAAAAAAACTCTTGAAGTTTATCATTAGTTAAAAGACCTTTCTCAGTAGCTTTAAAAGACTTATTTTCAATAATAACATAACCGCGTTCTTTAATAGTGTTCATAATTGGATTATAAGTCGATGGTCGACCAATTCCTAGTTCTTCTAATGTTTTAATTAATTTAGCTTCTGTGTATCTTGGTTTTGGTTTAGTAAAGTGTTGCTGTAAATTTACTGACTCAACTTTAATAATTTGATTTTTTTCAAATTTTGGTAAAACTAAAAGTTCTTCATTTTCAAGACTTTCTACATCAAGCATTAAAAATCCTTTAAACTTGATTTGTTGTCCTGTTAAACGAAATTGATAATCATTATTTTTAAATAAGACAGTAGTACTAATTAATTGTGCTGGTGCCATTAATGAACTAAGGGCACGAAAATAAATTAAATTATAAAGTTTTAATTGATCTTTATTTAAAAAATCAATAGCACGTTTATTATTCATTGTTAAATCAGTTGGTCTGATTGTTTCATGAGCATCTTGCACATTTTTTTTATTAGTCTGTTCTTTCTTCTGCCCAAGATATTGTTCACCATATTCATTAACAATTAATGTTTTGGCATTTTCAATAAATTTATCATTTAAACGTATTGAATCAGTACGAGGATAACTAATAAATCCAGTAAGTGTTCCATTAACATCAATTCCTTCATACAATTGCTGAGCAATAAGCGTTGTTTTAGCAGTACTAAAATTTAATTGTGTTGATGCTGCTTGTAATAAACTACTAGTAGTAAATGGATTTAATGAATTACGCTTACGATTTTGTTCAGTAACAGAAATTACTTGATAACTATCACTTAATGCATTTTTAATAGCAACTGCTTCTTGTTCATTATTAATAACTAACAGTTCTTCTTTATATTTTTCACAATTTAATATTATTTTTTTTTGATAAGTACTATTAATTGTTCAAAATTCTTTGCTAATAAAATTAGTAATTTCACGTTCTCTTGTTGCTATTAATTTTAATGCTACTGATTGTACTCTCCCTGCACTACGTGAACCGATCTTCTTTTGTAATAGATTACTTAAGCGAAAACCAATGATACGATCAACCATTCTTCTTGCTTCTTGACTACGAACTAATGGTAAATCAATACTATGTGGAGATTTAAATGCTGTTAAAATTGCATCTTTAGTAATTTCATTAAAAGTTATTCGTGATGATATATTACTTGTTGCTAATACTTGATCTAAATGATAAGCAATTGCTTCTCCTTCACGATCATGATCGGTTGCTAGATAAACATGAGTAATACTTTTTAATTTACTTTTTAATTCTTTTACCTTTGGCATTTTTTTGCGATCAATTTTGTAAATTGGTTCAAAAGTTTCTAAATCAATTCCCAAACCATATTGACCTTTAATTGCTAAATTACGAATGTGTCCATCCGAAGATAACACTAAATAATCATTACCTAAATATGATTGTACTGCTTTACTTTTAACTGGAGATTCCATGATTACTAATTTTGATGGCATCTTATATCTTCCTCTATATATAATTTATTAGCTTTATTCAAATACTATTTTGTAATATATATAACTTTAACGCGAAAGTCAATATTTTTTTGGATATATGCTTTTTTATAAAAATTTTAAATAACTTATTAACAATTAATATATAAATTATGCTATATTTATTTAGTAAAAATTTAATATAAGTTTTTATCCTATTTATTTTTGTAAATAAATAGGTTTTTATTTTGATTTGAAAGGAACATAAAAATGAAATTTTTAAACAGAAATGAGAGCGAAATTAATTCTGAAATACTTTCTAATTTATTACAATCAATACTTCCAAATAATCTTCTTACAGTGGGACTAGTGTGTCTTGCTGGTGGAATTGGTTACTATTCATGAAATTTTTACAAAAATAAAAAACAAGAATTAAATATAAAAGTAATACAAAAAAATGATGAAAAGAAAACTACATTAAACTCAAAGAATCTAACAAATCAATCAAGTAATATAAGTAAATATGAATATAATATGACATTAGATAATGCAACTAAAATTAATCAAATAATTTTAGATAATAACAATAGCAAAAATGTTGAAGAAGAATATGATATGTTAGATGATGCAAAAGAAGCAATAAATGATGAAGATGAATGAGCAATAATTGATTTACCTTCTTATGGAAGTAATCATATTTAAAAATTTAATTATAATAAAAGTTACCATTAGGTAACTTTTATTATAATATGTCAATCTATAATCATTAATTTCATCTACTAATAATTGTTTTCTAAAATTCTTTTATTGCTTTCATAAAAAATAAATTTACTAAAATAATCATTTCAAAATAAAAAAAATAATTTTGTTTTAAAGAATAAAAAAATAATCAATTTCATTATTAAATTTGGAAAATTTTAAAGATATTTCAAAAATATAATATCAAATATCGGGAACTCAATTA